>JACMRC010000481.1 GCA_014376655.1 Mucilaginibacter sp.
AAGATAAGTATCTTTCCAAATTCTGATATTTGCGAAACTTCAACCATGCCGGCAAATTTAATAAAACAAACAGATTTTGATGCTATAATTATTGGCGGTGGCGCGTGTGGCTTAATGTGTGCGGTGCAAGCCGGCTTTTTAGGCAAGCGTACGCTGGTGCTGGAGAAGAATGATAAGGTAGGCGCCAAAATCCTGATAAGCGGCGGCGGGCGTTGTAATTATACCAACCTGTACGCATCGCCGAAGCAATTTATATCTCAGAACGAGCATTTTAGTAAATCGGCATTTGCGCAATGGACGGTTGATGATACCATCAGTTTTTTTGAAACCTATGGCATTGAAGGGAAAGAGAAAACCTTGGGCCAACTATTCCCAACCAGTGATAAGGCCCGTGATATTGTAAAAGTTTTTACAGATCTATGTGATGACCTGGGCCAGGAGATCCGTTGTGATGCAGATGTAAAAAGTATTGAGCAAACGCCCGAAGGCTTTGAAGTTGTTTACGAAAAAAATGGCCGCGAAGTAAAATTGCAGGCACCAAAAGTAGTAATAGCAGCCGGTGGCCTGCCCATACAAAAAATGGGCGCTACCGATTTTGGCCTGCGCACCGCACGTAAATTGGGGTTAAATATTATAGATACTGCCCCGGCGTTGGTGCCGCTGACTATCACAGGTAAAGACCAACAATGGTACGAGCAACTATCGGGCAATAGTGTTTTTTGCCGTGTTTGGAACGATAGGGCCAGCTTTGAGGAAAATATCCTTTTCACTCATTGGGGGCTTAGCGGCCCGGCAATATTGCAGATCTCGTCCTACTGGAAGGCCGGCGAATTTATTTACATAGACCTGTTACCAAACGAAAATATTACCGAGCTAATAAACGAAGAACGGGAAATAAACGGCAAGAAACCCCTGCTTAATTTCTTATCAACTATATACACACGCAAATTCTCTGAGGCATTGACCGGTTACCTGCCAATAGAAAAGAATTTAGCATCCCTAAGCAAAGCCGACCTGGAAACGATAGATAACCTTATTCACAATTTTAAAGTTAAGCCAGCAGGTGATAAGGGGTATGATAAGGCCGAGGTTATGCGTGGTGGTGTATCAACTGATGAACTATCCTCAAAATCGTTAGAAGCCAAGAAAATACCCGGCCTGTTTTTTGGCGGCGAGTGTGTTGATGTAACCGGCTGGCTGGGTGGCTATAATTTCCAATGGGCATGGGCAAGTGGTTTTGTTATAGCGCAGCATTTATAAATATTAAATCGGCTGTCGCGATATTTAAAATAATTGTATAATTGTTGTCATGAGTAATAAACGGGTACTGTATTTAAACGGCTATCAATGGCTTTGGGTATTGTATATTGCCGTGGCTGCTTATACTACGCTATTTAAATACACCCGTAATATTGATAATAATTACAAGATCTTCCGTGCATCATACTATCATGCCCGCGAAGAGAAAACCTTGTACGGCTTTTACCCGCTTGAATACGGCGATGAATATTTTTATGGCCCCGTTTTCCCGGTCATTATAGCGCCATCTGCTTTATTACCTCATGGCTGGGGGTTTTTATTATGGGAGATAGCTAACGCGATAGCCATTTTAATGGCCATACACTTTTTGCCCTTTACTATACGGCAAAAAAATCAACTACTGCTGCTCTGTGCCATAGAATATGCCAACTCCATATTTTACATGCAGTTTAACCCGGCCATAACCGCCATGATATTGCTAAGCTTTATATTGGTTGAGCGCGGGCGTGAGCAATGGGCAACACTTTTTATTGTATTAGGAACGCTGATAAAACTATATCCTATCATAGGCCTTGTTTTCTTTTTATTCTCTAAAAACAAAGGCAAGTTTGTGTTATGGTCGGCAGTATGGTCTATTGTATTTTTGGCTTTGCCGATGTTGATAAGCAGCCCTGCTTATGTATTGAACTCGTACCCGCAATGGTTGAGTGCATTGCATGGCAAAGTAGGTTTAAACGCCTATTTTGACTCTCCGCAGGATATTTGCGTGATGGGGGTGGTAAGGCGTATTACGGGTAATATTAATATCCCCAACCCGCCGTTTATTGCTGCAGGGGCTATATTGTTCTTACTGCCATTGTTAAGATTTAGCCAGTATAAATCATTTAAATACCGCATCCAAACGCTGGCATCGGCATTAATATTTATTGTGATATTTAGTACCGGTGCCGAGCATCCAACCTATATTATAGCTGTAACGGGTGTATTTATCTGGATGCTGATACAGGATAAACCATATACCACCACTAATATCATATTCCTGGTTTTAGTATTGGTTATAACAGGATTAGGATTAACCGATGCCGTGCCTAAATTTATCCGTCAACCTTATATCGCCAGATACTCTATGAAAGCCTGGCCGGTAATTATTATTTGGGGTAAGATAGTTTACGAATTGTTGTTCAAGAACTTCGTAGCCGAGAAGTCTAAAATAGATCAACAGTTTGAAAAGTTTAAAGAGAAAGATTGGTTGGTGAAAATTAGCTGATAAAGATTGAAAATTGGTTATTAAAGATTAGTTATATGCGCTTGCAAATCAACCAATCTTCAATCACCAATCTCTATTTACTTCCCCGCCTGCACTTGCCTGAAATAATTTATTAGCTTATCCATACTGCGCGGGCCAAACTTTTTGGTTTGTATTTTTTCAACTACTTCGGGTTCGTCGCCCATTACCTCGCTCATTACATCAATAAAATTTTCGTCAGTTATGGGTTTCATTGATGCTGTGTTTTCGCCGTAAAAGAATGCGGCTTTGCCACTGCGGCCGCCACCACCACCTCCGCCTCCAAAAATCGGAATGGAGACACCGCCACCCACGCCACCACCGAAACCGCCACCGCCGCCTGTACCGCCACCTGCGCCAATGCTTATGCCAGGTTTAAAACCGGAACCACCACTACCGCCGCTACCTCCGCCCCGCACTACAAACATACGTTGCGGTCCATCAACAACTACCTGTACGAAATCCAACTGGTAAGTCGACCATGCGCCCGATGCCGCTACTATAAAACTATCCCTGCCTGCTACGAACGAACGCAAATCACTGGCGCTTAATTTTATTTCATCAGCTTTGGCATCTTCTTTATATTCTATGAATGCTTCGTCTTTTATTGGGCCTTTTCCGCCTGCGCCAAGGCGTATTAGGCCGGTGCTTAGGTTGCCTTTAACATCATAAAAACGGCCGGGCTGCCATTGTGCTTGCACAGTAGTATAAGCAAACGTGAATATAAAGAGGTATAAAAGCTTTTTCATGTGTTTATAACTAAATACAGCGGTGTTTATTATTTAGCGTTTTGAAATAGCTGATAAGTGCCTATTATAGTAACCAGCTCTGTAAATTTATACTTTCCATTTTTTATTTGGGCGGATAGTTCGGCATCATCACTAAAGGCAGTGCCCAATACTTCTTGAAAATTATTTTTATTCACCTCGGAGGTAGTTCCGCCTTTTTCGTACATCAAAACTCTCTCGACAGCTACATATTTTGGATCTTCCGAAAAATTAGTGTTCTTCATGGTGAAATATGGTCGTTCAGGAGTTTCTAAACTCGCAGTATTATCGTCAGCATGGATAGTAACGCCGCCTTTACGTTGTGCTTTTAAT
>JACMRC010000482.1 GCA_014376655.1 Mucilaginibacter sp.
AGTACGCCGCAATGCCTGCGGCCTCATGCTCCGGGATCATTTTGCGGATGGTTCCTTCTTCTGATGGTCCAAAGTTTTCAATGATCTCGCGATCGGTTATTTGTTTTTGTAAAAGAGGCTCAATGCTTTTCCTGAAAGCGGCAATACATAAAGGCAGGGTGTTAGCCAGCGTGCCATCCAGGTCGAATATTATGGTTTTAAACTTCATTATTGCTAACGTAAGGAAATATAGGGGGAAATACAAAATCTCACCCCAACCCCTCTCCTATGGAGAGGGATTATTAACCTATAATTTTATTTTGGTGTTAGTGAAGGCTACGCCGTTTAGGGCGAGGCCAGGGTTGGTAGTAAGCGACACTTTTCACATATTTGTGATAACCATTTAAAACACACCCTTGTGAAGTATACATTTCCTAAAATAGCTTTTGTAATACTGATGCTGGCATGCAATGCAGCATTTTCCCAAAGCAAACTGGTTAAAAACTTAGCCGCAGGTAAACCGCAAATATTAGTAACCTATGGCACCAGCCTTACCGCTGCGGTAGGTGGCAAGGCCTGGGTGTTTTCTGTTGATAGCGCGTTGAATAAAAAATACAATGGCTTATTAAAAACTATTAACTCGGCCAGGAGCGCTATGTGGTCTACCTGGGGTGTTGAGCATTTGGAGGATAGCGTGCTTAAAAAGAAACCCGATGCTGTACTGATTGAGTTTAGCATGAACGATGCTTTTATAGCTTACAATACCAGCGTTGAGGTTGCCAGGCTGAATTTAAATTACATGATAGATCGCATTAAATTATATAATCCCGATTGCGAAGTTATCCTGCAAACAATGGATATAGCGCTTGATGCCCACGGCACCGCCCGCCCCGATCTGGTAAAATATTACCAGCTATACCGCGATGTCGCTAAAAGCCGCCACCTGTTATTGATAGACCATTACCCGCATTGGAAGGACCTGTTAGATAAAGGCAAAGATGCTTACCTAAAAGCGGTGCCGGATGGCCTGCATCCCGGTGTTGCGGCTTCAAAAAGTATGATAGCGACGTATGTAGTGGCAAGGTTGGAGGGGGAAGCGAAGTAAGACGGTTCCCGGCATGAACGCGGCGCCTATAAGTAACGATTAAGATAGATAATTGCCCAATTAACACTTATGTGTATCTTGGCTACTCGCAATTATATATACAATTAAAACTCAATGAAAAAAATAATGCTTTGGTCTGCCGGTGTGCTGGCAGTGTCTATGGGGTTAACCGCCTTTATCGTTACAAAAAACTTTACCGTTTATAAAGCCGACCTGAAATTACCTGAAGGCTTTTCGGCAACAATAGTGGCCGACTCGCTTGGCTCATTGCGCCATTTGGCCATTACCAGTAAAGGCGATGTTTATGCAAAGATGAATTCGGTACGCCGCAACAAAGGCATATTCTTCCTGAGCGATACCAACCATGATGGCCGCCTGGATAAAAAAACAACGTTTGCCGATTACGCAGGTACCGGCATAAAAATAAAAGATCATTACCTGTACGCTTCATCAAATACCGGCGTTTTTCGTTATAAGCTTAACGATAAAGACGAAGTTATTAATGCTGATAAACCCGAGGTAATTGTACAGGGCTTATTAGACAGGCAACATGATAACTCAAAATCTATCGCGCTTGACGCGCAGAATAACCTGTATGTAAC
>JACMRC010000483.1 GCA_014376655.1 Mucilaginibacter sp.
ACACAGACGAACCCAGGTTAGCCGCCGCTGCCGCCGCCTCACAACCGGCATGTCCGGCACCTACTACTATTACGTCGTACTTCTTAAACATTATAACCTCCATGTTCCGCATGGAACATTAATTCTTTATTTTCCTGTATGTTCCACGTGGAACGTCGGGGTTTTATCTTTTTATTGGGCGCGATTGGCGCCCCGTCAATGAGCAATGTTTCACGTGGAACATTGCGTTATTCTGCGGTTCCACGTGAAACCTTTATGAATGACACTAATGCAAAGCCCGACCAAATGCTCTCTAATACTACAAATGGGTAAAAGTCGATCATATACGAAGATATGCCACACATGGCCGCCCCAACAAAATTCATGGCGCAATAAGCGCGACTGTTTGCGGGTATCTTCTTATATAAATTTAGCAAAAATGCTATCAATAGTATAATAACACCCAATGATGCAATAATGTCTGATGTTTTCATTAGGCTTCTTTTAATTCCGTTAATTCTAACCAACGCATGGTTTTTTCGTCCAGGTCGTTGGTTAAATCTGATATTTTCTTAGCTGTATCAACAATAGCGCTGTTGTCTATTCCCGAGTTTAGCTTTTTATTTAACTCTTTTATCTGATCTTCAAGCTTAGCTATATCACCTTCCAGCGTATCCATTTCCTTCTGCTGTTTAAAACTCAGTTTGTTTTTAGGTGTCGATGAAGTAGTTGCGGTAGTTGAACCCGATGCTTTATCTGCCCGATCCTGTTGTTTTTGATCTTCCTGCTCTAAACGGTAAGATGAATAATTGCCATTGTAAATGCGTACATGGCCCTTTTCTTCTACAATAAATAGTTGCTCGGTTAACTTATCAAGCAAATACCTGTCGTGTGATACGATCATTAACACACCCGAATAATTGGTTAAAAACTCCTCCAACACATTCAATGTGTCAATATCCAAGTCATTGGTAGGCTCATCCAGGATCAGGAAGTTAGGGTTCTTCATCAGGATACTCATTAACTGCAACCGTTTTTTCTCGCCACCGCTTAGTTTAGATATAAATCCATACTGTTTTGCCGGCGGGAAAAGAAACAACGTAAGCAGGGCAGAGGCCGAGATCAGCTTGCCATCGGCCATCGTAATAAACTCAGCTACGTTTTTTACTATATCAATTACACGCTCCTCGTCCTTAAACACAATACCCGACTGGTGGAAATAGCCCAGTACAGTAGTTTCCCCGGTTTGGATATGGCCGCTATCCGGCTGTAAATTGCCGGTTATCATATTTAACAGGGTTGATTTACCACTACCGTTTTTACCGGCAAGGCCAATCCTGTCGCCTTTTTTAAATATATAATTAAAGTGGTCTACATAAGTATTGCCGTTAAAAGCCTTGCTTATATCATGTATTTCCATGATCTTATTACCTTGGCGCGCCGTTTTTACACTCAGCTCTACATTTAACTTCGGTCCGCGATTTTGGGTTTTCTCTTCCAGGTCATAAAAAGCATCTTGACGAGCCTTAGATTTAGTTCCCCGTGCCTTAGGCTGGCGGCGCATCCATTCTAACTCCTTGCGTAAAAGGTTAGAGTTTTTCTGGAACGTTGCATCATCAGAAGCATCGCGCTCAGCCTTGCGCTCCAGGTAATAGCCATAATTACCAACGTAGGGGATGATCTTGCCACGGTCAATTTCCAATATCTCATTACATACATTATCCAGGAAATACCTATCGTGTGTAACCATCAGTATAGTTTTTGAGCCTTCGGTCAGCAATTTCTCCAGCCATTCAATAGTATCAATATCCAAATGGTTGGTGGGCTCATCCAGGATATAAAGCTCCGGATCCTCGATCAATAGCTTCGCCAAAGCCAAACGTTTCTTTTGCCCTCCCGATAGGGTAGTTATACTTTGATTAAGGTGATGAATATCTAATCGCCCTAAAATAGTTTTGATCTTGTACTCATATTCCCATGCATCAACCTCGCTTAATTCCTCCATTACCTCGTTAAGGGCAGCGGCATTATCAGGGTCGTTTTCTAACAACTCTTCGTATTTACGGATAGCTTGTTGCTGCACATTGTCCTTATGGAAAATATAGTCGCTTATAGTAACGGCATCTTTAAAGCCCGGGTCCTGTTCAAGGTAGCCCATCCTAAGGTCCTTTGTTTGCACAACCTTGCCTTCGGTAGGCAAAAACTGACCGGCTAATAGCTTTAATAAGGTTGATTTACCGGCACCATTTATACCCACAAGCGCCACACGGCGCCCGCGGTTTATACCAAGCGTAATGTTTTTAAAAAGCCAGTTATCATGAAACTGGTGACCAAGATTTTCTACAGAGATATAAGTACTCACGCTTTTTGTTTTATTTTATCAGATGTATAAGTAAATACACCAAGTTTGTTTTTTAATGATTGTTTGTACATGGCTTTGGCCACATCGCTTGCTTCAATTGCCTTGTACTTTTTTAAGCCACCAATTAAAAGCGGGCTTATAATTTTCATTACTAAGACCGCTATCTGCTCAATATGCCTTGATTTTTTTCTAT
>JACMRC010000484.1 GCA_014376655.1 Mucilaginibacter sp.
ATGAAAACCCCGCCCGGTGCTATGCCCGACGAATTTGAACTAACCTATAACCTGAAAAACAAAAAATCCGGCGAAGCTAAAACCATGACCGATAAAGAATATATTCAATCGGGGATTTGGAAGGATACTAACTGGCAGGTGGTGGGCAACCCGGAAAGCAAGTTGATTAAAAAAGGTTTTACGCCTAAAATTGCCGATCTTTCTATCCAGGATGCACAACGAAATGATTACACCAAGGAGTGGCTAAGCAACCCGTTTTATAGTCTGGTAATAGTGGCTTACGATCTGAAGAAAACAGATAAAGATGCTATTAACCGTTTAAACGCATTGGCGGCTAATCTTACACAAAACTTTAATACGCGTACGATATTGCTTACATCGGCCAACCCAACCGATGCGACGGCGTTTGCTAAAGAGCACCGTCTGGTAAGCGAAATATTTTATGCCGATGGGGTGCCGCTAAAATCAATGGTGCGTGCTAACCCGGGTATTATACTGCTTAAAAACGGCACTATAATTAACAAATGGCATTACCATACCGTGCCCGATTATGACCATTTGGCTAAGGAGTACTTTTTGAAACAATAAATGATCAGCTACCTCATCCGCAAGTTTTTTTATGGCTCGGCAGTAATGCTGGGCATTGTGGTGGTGGTGTTTTTCCTGTTCAATATTTTACCGGTCGACCCTGCCCGTATGACCCAGGGCCAGCGTGCCGATGTGCAATCATTACAAACCGTACGCAAAGAGTTTGGGTTGGACAAACCCCTGCCTGTGCAATTTGCTTATTATTTGAATGATCTCTCGGCCATTGGCATCCATTTAAATACGCCTGCCGAGCAATTACGTTATCATTATATAAAACTATTTCCCATATCGCAATATAAAGTGATAGCCCTGAAATGGCCCTATTTACGGCGATCATACCAAACCAGTAAAGATGTAGTTTCGCTACTTTTAGAGGTTGTTCCTAATACATTAATACTGGCTACCACCGCCATGTTGTTTGCTATTTTAATAGGTGTCTTTTTAGGGATAATAAGCGCGGTAAATAAAGATACCTGGATAGACCGTTCGGCATTGGCGTTTTCAACTTTGGGGATCTCGGCTCCGTCGTTTTTCGCGGGCATTATTATAGCCTGGTTTTTTGGTTTTGTATTGAGTAAATATACCGGACTGAATATGTCGGGCAGCTTATACAGCTATGACCCGTTTAAAGGCGAGGTTATAACGTGGAAGAACCTAATACTCCCAATGGTTACTCTGGGCTTGAGGCCGCTGGCTATTATTGTGCAGCTAACCCGCAACGCTATGCTTGATGTTTTGGGGCAGGATTATATCCGCACTGCTAAGGCAAAAGGGTTAAATAACAATACCATCATTTATCGCCATGCTTTAAAGAACGCGCTTAACCCTGTTATTACGGCTATAGCCACCTGGTTTGCCTCGTTGTTGGCAGGATCCTTTTTTGTGGAGTATGTGTTTGGTTATAATGGGTTGGGTAAAACTACGGTTAACGCTTTAGAGATGTCAGACTTCCCGGTAGTAATGGGTTCTATTTTATTTATCGCTTTTATTTTTGTGGTGATAAATATTTTGGTTGATGTTGTTTATGTTTGGATAGATCCAAGAGTGAAGTTACAATGAGGATATTTTTTGTAGGATTTATGGGATGCGGCAAAACCACCTGGAGCCGCAAGTTAGCCAACCACCTGGGCTACGAGTTTATGGACCTTGACCATATACTGGAAGCAAAGGCAGGCATGACCATTGCCGAATATTTCGTCCAGCACGGGCAAGATGCGTTCAGGCTATTAGAATCATCTATATTAAAAGATACGGAGTATCCCGAAAACGTGGTAGTATCAACAGGAGGGGGCTTGCCTTGCTTTTTTGACAATATGGAGTGGATGGGTGCAAATGGCCAGACTTTATATATCAAACTATCGCCTAAAACATTGGCCGAGCGCTTAGATAAAGGTAAAACTACCCGGCCTTTAATTGCCGGTTTACATGGTGAGGAACTGGTAGCATTTATTGCCGAAAAATTAGGCGAGCGCGAAGGTTTTTATGAACAAGCTACGCATATTATTAATGGTATAGATATGAGCGTTGAAACGTTAGCGGAAACTATTAAAACAAGTGGGGGTATTAAATAATATATATTAGGTTGAATTAGGCGGCTTCTACGCTTAGCAAGGCTGTTGATAGGTCCATACGGCTAACCGGTTTTACTAAATAGGCTACCGGATCTGTACGCATAGCATTGCATATAACGGAAGTATCAGTAATAGATGAATGATAGATGACCGGTATGTTTAGGTGTTTTTTGATATAAGCGCCCAGATCAATACCATTCTTTATACCACTAAGCATTATATCTGTAATAACCATGTCAATCTCAATACGGTCTAACTGAACTACTGCATCCTCGTATGATTCGGATATACCAACAACGGTATGCCCTAACCTAACCACAAGGTGTTTAAGCGCAGCCGCTATTATCGGCGAGTCTTCAACAATAAAAATGTTCAGATTTAACATACTTTTAGTTTATTAGGATGTAACACAACGCTTTAAAGGGATCGGCTAACACACATCTGCTTAACTATTATGTAAAACTAAACCATAAACTAAAGTTTGCACTATTTTAACTGTGGACAAATAATGGACAAATGAACAGAGTGCCGTTTTGGGACAAGCAGGCGTTTTTAACTGCAAATAGGGGGTTTATGGGGTGGACATAGTTGTTTAAACCGATAGTTTTATATTGCAGCAACAATTGTTTCAATACTTTCGTCCTTATTAAGTTCTATTTTTTTACGGAGGCGCTGTTTTGATTTTTTCACGCCTTCAACTGTAATACCCAACATATTCGCCATTTCGTTATTGCTAAGCTGCAGTTTTATTAATGATAGGATCCGGGCATCGGTAAAAGTGATATTAGGAAACTTTTGCTTTAAACCTTCAAAAAAACCGGTATGTACTTTGGTAAATAGTTTTTTAAAGCTATCCCAGTTCTCGTCGGTCATGATGTGGGCCTTTATTAAGTTGTCCAGGTTTTCCCGGTCGGTAGCGCTAATATTTTGTAACTGTAAGTGTTCTATCTTGGCCTTAAATTCCTCTATTACTTCGTTTTTTTGTTTAAGGTTTTCTGTAAAATAAAGCAATTCAAGCTCGGCGTTTTTTAAGCCTTCATTAAGTAGAAGCTTTTCTGATAGCAAAAGGTCCTTGCGTTTTTTCTCTTTGACATAAAACAGTGCGGCTATGGTCACCAATAAAATAAGCACCAAAATAATAGCATTACGCTGTAAAGCCTCTATTTCTGCTTTGTCGTTTAGCAGGCTTATTTCTTTATCCTTTTGCGCGGTTTCATACTTTACCTGCAGCTCGCTTATCTGTTTTACATTATCCAGTACTTTAAGCGAGTCGCGCATTACCCGCATGCGGGTATAATGGGTTAATGCGTCTTTATAATCGTTGGTTGATATATAGCAATCATAAATGTGCCCGTGGATCTCCATTATACGGTAGGGTTCTTTTAGCTTGGCGGCTATTGCAAGTGCCGAGTCCAATAAGGCGATACCCCTGGCTTGCTTTCCTTCAAAATAATTGGCCTGCCCTAACCAGGAATAAGCGTAGGTTAACGACCGTTGCTGATTATATTTGGTAGCTAATTCAACGCCCTTGTTGCCGTAGTAATAGGCTTTGGCAAAATCGCGCTGATCTTTATAATACTGGCATATATTATCGTAAAAGCGGATTCGTAAACGCTCGTATTTAGGGCTTGACTCAGCAATTTTCAACGCGGCAAGGTTTAGGTCAATACTTTTATCCGGGCCCGATTGTTCTTTTCGTAAGCTAAGCCCGCGTGTAACCATCGCCTTTAAACCCAAAAACGAAATGATCTGTGATGAATCCTTATCGGCAATTGCGGCCTGTAAACCACTATCGGCAGCTTTAAACGCCATAGGGTAATTGCTGGTTTCTTTGTGTAGGTTGGCAATGGTGCCGTCGATCTCCGCTAGTGCCGGCCTGATATCATATTGCCCGCCATGGGCCGGCCATCGTACGGCCAGGG
>JACMRC010000485.1 GCA_014376655.1 Mucilaginibacter sp.
AGCATATTGTAAAATTATTCAAATCAATAAGGCTTATAACTTGTTATGCGATATTGATTTATATTAAAATAGGAACTAATCCTTTTAAATATGGTTACAAAACTACCTGAATACAGTTATAAGGATATTTTTTACAACAGCGAAGCGACAATGCTTATTATAAGCGTTGACAAGCCTTTGTATACTATTATTGATGTAAATAATGCCTACCTAAAAGCCACCAATAGCACCCGCGAAGCATTAATTGGCACTTCGGTTTTTGGCGCGTTTCCGGCTAATCCTACCGATGAAGAATCAAAAAACATAGAGCGCACCATTTTTTCGTTTGATGAGGCTATCCGCTCAAAAAAGCCACATACCATGAGTAATTACCGATATGATATACCCGTACCGGGTACCAATGGGTTTGAAGAGCGCTGGTGGACAACAACCAATACCCCTGTATTGAACGAAAATGGCGAAGTGATATATTTTATACATTCGCCAATAAACGTTACAGAGTTTTATAAAGTAACCCAACGAGAAAAGGCCGGTATTGAAGCGCTGAAGCAACAACAACAACAATTGTATTCTACATTTATGCAGGCACCCGTTGGTATAGCCATATTAAAAGGGCCGGAGTTTGTGGTAGATATGATAAATTCACCGATAAGTGAGCTATATGGCCAAACAGCCGATCAAATGATGGGTAAACCCATATTTGATTGTATACCGCACGTAAAAGGGCAAGGATTTGAAGAATTATTAGACAATGTACGTATTACCGGTGTGCCGTTTAAAGGTGAAGGGGCATCGGTATTGTTGGTACGGAGTGGGGTTTTAGAAACCGTATATGTAAATTTTTTTTACCAACCATTTAGAGAAACAGATGGTACCATAAGCGGTGTTATTGTTGTTGCTAATGAAGTTACCGAGACAATTACTGCGAAAAAGAAAATAGAAGAAGCCGAAGAGCGTGCCCGCCTTGCTGTCGACGCGGTTGGCCTGGGTACTTTTGATCTTGATCTGTTAACCGGCGAAATGATAACATCAAGTATATTCGCCAATATTTTTGGGTTTGATAAGCCTGTTCCGCGCGACGAATATGTTACAGTTTTCCACCCGGATGATTTGGAACTTAGAAAGAAAGCCCACATAGATGCGGTAACAGCCGGTAAGCTATTATATGAGGCCCGAGTGGTTTGGAAGGACAAATCAACCCACTGGTTAAGGGTTGAAGGCAAAGTTATCTACAACCAAAAAGGTGAGGCTGTACGTATTTTAGGTACGTTGCTGGATATAACCGAACACAGAAAAGCCATAGAAGAACAGCGTAAATTAATTACGCTGGTTGATAATAGTGTTGATTTAATGTCGATACTGGGTATGGATGGCACTAACTCTTATATTAACCAGGCGGGGATAGATATGCTTGGGTTTGATGATGCGGCACATGTAGTAAGAGTGCCCGTATCTGAATTGCATGACCCGGCACACTTTGTTCAGGTTGAGCAGGAAGTTTTACCAACGGTAATGAGTAAAGGCCGCTGGGAGGGAACAATGCTGGTACGGCACCTTAAAACTGGCGAGATCTTCCCGGTTTATAACAACTGTATCCGTATCGATGATCCGGTATCGGGCGTGCCTATTGCAGTTGGGGCGGTGATGCGCGATATGCGGCCCGAAATGAAGGCCAAACAAGCGCTTGCAGACAGCGAACAACTGTTGCGTAATATTACCAGCGCAGCACCAACAACGCTGTGGATGTCTGACGCATTGGGCGCGGTAACCTATGTTAACCGAACCTGGATAGACTGGACAGGTAGAGACTATGAACAGCATTTAGGCACAGGCTGGTTGCATGCCATTTTACAGGAAGACAGGAAAAAGGTAGCCGAAAAGTTAAGCGGCAATATTACTGTACACGGCTTGTTCGAGGTTGAATTCAGGCTTAATCATGTTGATGGTGTTGTGCATTGGTGTGTTTTAACCGGGCAGCCGCAATATGATAACAGCGGTAAATTTACGGGCTATATTGGTTCATGTGTTGACATAACCGAGCAAAAACTTATCCAACAACAAAAGGATGATTTTATAGGCATAGCCAGCCATGAATTAAAAACGCCGGTTACCAGTATTAAAGCCTACACCCAGGTTTTAGAAAAAATGTTGCTTAAAAAAGGCGAACTTAAAGAAGCGGCTATGATAGCACGCATGGATGCGCAAATAAACCGCCTTACAAGCCTTATAGCCGATTTGCTGGATGTTACCAAGATAAACTCGGGTAAACTACAGTTTAACGACAGGGAATTTGATTTTGTACCAATGGTTCAAGAATTGGTTGAAGATTTGCAACGTACAACAGAAAAACATACCCTGGTTGAAAATCATGCTGATATAGGCATTGTATTTGGCGATAAAGAACGCATAGGCCAGGTTATAGCCAACCTAATTACCAATGCCATAAAGTATTCGCCGCAGGCGGATAAGATAGTGATAACTACTTCCGTAAAAAACGAAGAGGTAAGGTTATGTGTACAGGATTTTGGTATTGGGATCTCGGAGGATAAACTGAACAAAGTGTTCGAGCAATTTTATCGCGTAAGCGGCGATATGCAGCACACCTTCCCTGGTTTGGGGCTTGGGTTATATATATCATCAGAAATAATTAAGCGAGAAAGCGGTAAAATTTGGGTGACCAGCTGTGTTGGCAAAGGCTCAACCTTTTGCTTTTTGATACCATTGCGCGGCAAAGCCGAATAATTATCAGATCAACCGAAGGTTAAATAAAATAATAGCATCTAATCTAATAAATAAGAAGCTCATGAAATTAAAGATTGGATACCTGTTTATAGGTTTGCTGCTTGCTGCCTGTACAGCTAACGCACAACAAGGCCCGCCGTCGGGGCAACAGCCGCCTCAGCCACCATCGCGCGAAGCACGGCTTAAACAAGTTAGCAATCGACTGGAAAAAGATCTGGGACTAAAGCCCGATCAAAAGCAGAAGGTTGTTGACGCTTATGGGAAGTTTTTTGATGGCATAGAGAAATTAAGAGGAGGACAGCCCGGGCCACCACCGCCGCCCCCGCCACCTCCGGGTAAAAGAGAAGACATTGAAAAACTGGCCAAAGCACGCGATGAAAGCATAAAGAAAACACTAACCGATGCCCAGTTTAAAAAATATCAGGAAATAGAAAAAACCATGCGACCGGGTGGCCCCGGCAGACCTGGTGGTCCGCCAACGCCGCCGCCAGCCGGGTAAATAATATTAAACGCCACCCCAACATCAGTTGGAGTGGCGTTTTTGTTTTACCAGGAGATATTGCATTTTAGGTAAAGTAACTTTGATAAGCAATTAAGAAAACTTGACGTAAAAGTCAGTATCTTATATTTATATACTGAGTATTTGCATAATTTATAATAAATTTAGGCCTACCAATTATAATGTGCTCAGGGAAAACATGCTACAATATTTTAGTAGGATAATTATTAGTCGATACGTTTGGGTTATTGCTTGCATCGCGCTGTTTTTTTTAAATTTTGCGCCAAAAAGTTATGCCCAAAGTTTGGGCGACCCTATAGTGCATATAACTTTTGGTTCGGGAACCAATCAATTTGCCGGGCCGTTGAAGGCCGATTCGGGTACTACTGATTATACATACGTTAATAAATCACCCGATGATAATTTTTATACTATAGTTAATAGCACTACTGGCTTAAACCGTGGCTGGGTTTTTACACTCGATCATACCGGCGATCCGGGCGGATATATGATGATAGTAAACGCAAGTTATACGCCGGGGCTTTTTTATTCCCGAAAAGTGGACGGTTTATGCGGCAGCACTACCTTCCAGTTTTCTGCATTTATAAAAAATATTTTAAAAGGCAATGGTATTTTACCCAATATAACTTTTAGTATTGAAACTACTAACGGCATTGTTTTAGGAAGAGGATATACCGGAACTATTAATGCAGATGATACGTGGCGAGAATATCCTTTTACTTTTACTACGCCAGCAAATACACAAACAGTTATTGTAAAGATGGCTAACAATGCGCCCGGAGGCGGAGGTAATGATATTGCTATTGATGATATTATGTTTAGACCGTATGGCACACAGGTAACTGTACAGTCTGACCAGGCAAATGCACGTTTTTGCGTGGCTTCACCGCAAACTATAACTATAAAAACTATAACTCCGCTTGATCCTAATTATGCGCAAAAGCTTCAGGCCAATATAAATGGCGCCTGGATAGATCAGGGACCGGCGGGCACGGCTTCGTCCTTTTCTTTTTTATCGCCAACTGTTGCCGGCTCTTATTCCTATCGTGTAGTTAAAAGCGATGCGGGCAATATTAATACTTATAGCTGTGTTGTATCATCAAATCAGTTAAATATAACCGTATTGCCTTTACCTGTACCCGCATTTTTAGTGGCCGATACTACTTGCCAGAGTGATTCTGTCGTATTTAAAGATCAATCTACCGCGCAGGGGTCAACTGTAGCATCATGGCAATGGGATTTTGGTGATGGGGAAAAATCTGCCAAACAAAACCCATCTCATCTTTATGCAAACGGAGGAAATTATACGGTAAAATTAACGGTGACCAGTAGTAGTGGCTGCATATCATCAACTAAAGCTAAAAGTATACATATTATTCCACGGGTTAATATGTCATTTAGTTATTCCACGCCCGATTGCGAAACAAAGGCCGTAACTTTTACTGATTCATCGGTTCCGGTAGAAGGTAATATTACCTCGCGTTTATGGGATTACGGCGATAGTATAAAAGAAACCAGGCCCGATAATTTGCCTTTCCAGCATACTTTTGCCAAAGCAGGTACTTACCCGGTAAAACTTTTGATTACTACCAATAAGGGGTGTATATCAACCTTAACTAAAACAGTTATAATAAGCCCTTTACCTGTGGTGAATTTTAATATACCACCTACCTGTACAGAAGATTTTTCTAAATTCATAGACAGCACCACAATCGCCGATGGTACCAGACTTACTTATGCGTGGAATTTTGGTGATGCTAATTCAAATGACGGCAATCCTAATATATCAATGCAACAAAACCCGGTGCACCGTTTTATTGTCGCGCAAAACTACCAAATTGCGCTCACAGTTACCTCAGTAAATGGGTGCCAGGTTACCAGAACCAAATCTTTTATGGTAAATGGATCTAACCCAACCGCCGCTTTTAATGTATTAAATGCGGCAATGTTATGCAGTAATCGCGAAGTGTTTTTTGTAAATAATTCTTACACCACGCCGGGGGTAATCACTAAAGTTAAATGGTATTTTGATAGCAGTGATACCACTGTACAGTTAACCGATAATAACCCCTATATAGGTAAGTTATATCGTCATAAGTATCCTGCAGTTACTTTCCCCCAGACATCAAAAAATTATACGGTACGTGTGGTAGCTTATTCGGGTGGCAGATGCCCATCGGTACCACTTGATACAACGATAACCATACTTGCAACACCTGCCTTGACTTTTACCCCGCCAGACTCTGTATGCCTTAATAATGGCCCTGTACAGTTTAATGCTAAAGAGAGTACGGGCATTACTGGTGCAGCTGTTTACTCTGGCACGGGAGTAAGCGCTTCGGGTAAATTTGATCCGGCTGTTGCAGGTGTTGGCGATGTAACTGTAAAATGTATTTTTACTGCAAGCGGGGCAGTCTGTGCCGATACATTAACACGTATTATTAATGTTAAGCCCATACCTACTGTAAACGCAGGTTCCGATTTAACCATATTGGCAGGAGGAACCACCCAATTACATGCTACCGCAACGGGCGATAAAATTACCTACGCATGGTTGCCTATTACCGGTTTAAGCAACAGTACTATACCCGACCCGATTGTTATGCTGAATGAGAATGTTACTTATACGCTTACTGTAACCAATGGCAAAGGGTGTTCTGTAAGCGATAGGATTACTGTAACGGCATTGCAGCTCCCGGCAATCCCGAACGCGTTTACACCTAATGGCGATGGTATTAATGACCTTTGGATAATTAAATACCTGGATACTTATACCGACTGTACAGTGGATGTTTTTAATCGTAATGGGCAAAAAGTATTCACCTCAATTGGTTATAAAACTGCCTGGGATGGGCAAACCAATACCGGCGAACTACCATTTGGTGTTTATTACTACATAATTGATCCCAAAAATGGCCGTAAACCCGTAAAGGGTTACGTTACTATAATAAGATAGTGATTATCTATGCAAGTAATTGCTTGCTGGGTGGGGTGATCATAGAATCAATAAACTCGCCAATAGCTTTAAGGGTATACATATCCAGGTAGTCCTCGTTGCGCTGCATCCACTCTGTGCCTAATTTATAAAGCATAGCTGCTTTACCGTTTATTTTAACTTTCCACACGCGCCAGGTTTTAAAATACCCGGCAGTAATTTCAATAAGCTGTGTGGTACCGTCGGCTAACTTCAGTTTATAATTCATGTTGTGATGATTTAATTACTTGAATAGTCCGTTTTTCTTCAAATGGCAGTGTGGTTTTAATTTTAATAAATACGTTAGATATAGCATAATATTGCATGGGTAAATGTTAAATTTTGTAATTAACTGAATTGCTTAACAATTGAATTATAAATTCACAAAAAAGCCGCTCTGATTTTTGTCAGGGCGGCTTCTTTGTATAGCAGAATATGTTATTCTCTTATCCAGATATTGCGGTAGCTGATAGGGGCGCTTTTATCGCCATGCGCTTGCAATTTAAGCGAAGCGGGACCATGAGCAGTATACTTGTGAGCAGTACCGGTTGATGTAGCACCTTTAATGGCAACGTTATTTTGAACCAACACGCCATTAAAGAAAATAGTAACGCGCCCCGGCTCTTTTACAGTACCATCGGCGTTAAATTCAGGGTCGGTGTAGGCTATGTCATACACGTTCCATTCGCCTGCTTTTTTAGCAGGGTTTACCAATGGGATAGACTCGCGGTATACGCTGCCGGCCATGCCGTTAGTATAAGTTTTATTATCATTGTTATAAGTGTCTAATACCTGGATCTCGTATTTGCCGGATAAAAATATACCGCTGTTACCACGGGCCTGGCCTGTACCCGTAATATCCGCAGGAATTTTCCACTCGATATGTAACTGGAAGCTGCCAAATTTACGCTTGGTTTCGATATCGCCGGCTGTTTTATCAACTGTAAGGATATCTTTCGCTATTGTCCATTTTGCAGTCGATTGGTCTTTAGGGTTTACCCATTCGTCTAAATTTTTACCGTCAAACAAAATTATAGCATCAGATGGTGCGCTACCTAAAGTTTTAGCAGGGGTAACTACGTTAGGTACCGGTGCAAAAATCTCTGCATTGGTTGGGTTTGACGCTGTAAGGTTAGCTTGTTTAATAATAGCCGGCGTTACTTGTGCATATCCAACATAAGATAAACATAGCAGCCCTGCTGCCAAAATAAAATTGTATTTCATGAAGTTAATTTTTGAGTGATTGTTTATAATAGTTCAGGCCAAATCTATAAGATTTTAATTTATTTAAAGGAATTATAAACGTCTTTTAACTCTGCAAACAAAATTTTTACAAAACCCTATAACCAAAATAGGAGTAAGTGCGTATAAGATGGTGTAACTAACTTATTAAATATGGAATTTTTAGACAAAGACCCTTACCCGCAAAAACCAGTTGGACTTATAATTTTAAACTGGGTTGTAGCAATATTACTGACAGTAGATCTGCTTTGGTGCATACTATAAGTTACACCTTAACTTCTTTCCATTTACCTTTCTTGAAATAATACCAGGCTGCTAAGGCCAACAAAGTTTCCGCAATTGGGATGGATATAAAAGCACCCGTGGCTTTCATGTCTAAATGTTTAGACAGGTACCAGGCCAATGGTATTTGTATCAGCCAGAAACATATAAAGTTTATCCATGTAGGGGTTTTGGTATCGCCGGCACCGTTTAGGGCTTGGGTCATTACCATCCCTATCCCGTAAAAAATATAAGCCGAGCCAAAAATCTGTAAAGCTTGTGTGCCATATTTAACAACTTCTGCGTCCTGCGTAAATATCCGGATGATATGGTTAGAGAAGCATAGAAATATAACCATTACCGCACCCATAAAAATGGCGTTATACTTTGCGGTTATCATTACACTTTTTTCGGCACGATCAATTTCTTCGGCACCAAGGTTTTGGCCAACTAAAGTTGCTGCTGCGTTACTTAAGCCCCAAGCGGGCAGTATAAAGAATACCACGTTGCGTATAGCTACCTGGTAGCCTGCAGAGGCCGCCGTTCCGCCTGTCTCAGCCACTAAACGCGCTACTACTATCCAACTACCGCTGGCTATAACAAACTGCAATGTAGCGGGCCAGGCAATGTTTATAATGGATTTAATTACAGCTGCATCAAAATTGAAATGTGCAGCCGTAAACTTAACTATACCATTGCCTTTTATTAAGTGATAAACCTGGTAAACCACACCCGATGTACGGCCCGTCACCGTAGCCATAGCCGCGCCTTTTAACCCGAAGAAGTGAATTAAGATAGGGCAGAGTATAATGTTAACCAAACTTGCTATCCACAAACTCTTCATAGCCATTGCTGCATTGCCAGCCCCACGGAATATGCCGTTTATCAGGAATATCAATATAATTACCAAACTGCCACCAAACATTATACGGGTAAATATGGCACCATCGGCTACCACTTGTTTGCCAGCACCCATTAGCCCTAAAATGTCGGCAGCATATATCATTCCCACAACAGTTAATACTGCCGAGATTATAAAAGCGATTATGAGGGATTGCGCACCTGCATGCGCAGCGCCGTCCGGATTTTTCTCGCCAATGCGTCTTGCTACTACCGCGCCTGCGGCAGTACTTAAGCCAATAGCGATAGAATAAACTATGGTAATAACAGACTCGGTTAACCCAACACTGGCTATTGCGTTTTCTCCAAGCTTGCCTACAAAAAATATATCTACTAAAGCAAATACGCTTTCAAGGCTTAGCTCTAATATCATCGGCACTGCCAGCAGGAAAACCGCTTTACGGATACTACCGACGGTATAATCCTCGCTCTCGCCATTTAGAGATTGCTTGATTACAGAAACGATATTTTTTAAAGTCATGACAGGTTGGGGTAGTATCGGCTAATAATTATAAAAGCACTTCACAAGAATAGCCATTTGCGTTTAATACTTCAACTATTTTTTCGGGGATGATAGCTTGCGCCTCGACCCGTAAAATTTTGTCGCAGTCGTCCAAATCAAAGTTAACCCGGCTTTCGGGGAAATGGTCAAGCAACTGTCTGATCAGGATCTCTGACGGCTCAACCTCATTAACATTTGTTTTAAAGACTTCGACTATCATAACATTAATTATCCTGCTAATGCTTTAGCTATATTTTTTAGCTGATTGATATGCCTGGTGGTATGGAAAACATAAAACCAGAGAAATTCAAGCCTGGTCCAGGGTGGGGCTCCGGGTATCTTAAAATCAAGGCAAGTCAAAGTCAGGTCTAGCGTTTTAGCAGCAGCTATCAGCTTTTTAAAACTGTCTTCCAGTTTAGCCAGCATTTCTTTTCTATCATGCGGCCAAGCAGACGGATAAATAAAATCAGGCGATTTCATTTTGATATCCATATTTAAGAACACTTTGGCAGTGCCTTCAACGTTTTCATCCGGTGCGCGTTCCGTTGGTTGGGTTTTGCCATAAAGCACACCAATGCCCACAGCTTTAAAAACATGCTCTGTAACTTGCCCTGGTGTCCAGCTATCTTTAAAAGGCACAGTGTTAAATTGCTCGTCGCTTATAGCGGATATAGCCGATATTAAATCAGCTTTTGTTTTTTCTAATTCTGTTAATAAATCTTTCATAATGTAGCGGTGTTAAGTGCTTCGTCCTTTCAAACGAAGCACTTGTTATTATTTCTGATTCTCGTCATAATTTATCATCCATTTTATGCCGAATTTATCTGTCAGCATACCAAACCATGCGCCCCAAAACATTTTCTGTATAGGCACCTCTACAATAGCACCGGCAGCAAGGCCATCAAATATTTTATTGGCTTCTTCTATGCTTTCAGGCGTAATAGAGATTGAAAAATTGGTACCAAGTGTAACGGTATGACCCGCCGACTCTAACGCGTCGGTAGCCATTAGTATCGTATTGCCAATTGGTAATGAAACGTGCATTAGTTTGTCTTTGTCTTCTTCAGGGAGATTTGCAC
>JACMRC010000486.1 GCA_014376655.1 Mucilaginibacter sp.
TGAACATTATGCTGAATGTGCCCCATTAAGCGGCCGTAACCTTTTTTATAAACACTTGGTGGCGGAAATTTAAACGCCGCCGGTTTTACAGGTGTTTGTAGTGTAGATTTAATAACTTCTAATTTTACTGCTTTTGCCGGATCTATATCAACCCAACCATAAGTTTTGCTAAACGCTAATGTCGACGCACAAAGCAACCCCGCGCAAACAGGCACAGTTACCAGGTACTTTAGCCTTGCCAAATTACCCGACCGTTTTTGATTTAACATAACAATACGTTTTTTAAGTAGATTATAATTAAAGAAGGAATGGGTAATAGACGAGCCACCCGCGCCATAAGCATTATTAACCAGGAACGATGAGTAGGTGAGCGCATCAGTTTCGTAAGCGGCGGTTTGCTCGTCGGCTATGTACTCATGCACAGTTTTAAGGCTGTTTTGCAGCAGGTAAATAAACGGATTAAACCAGCTGATCACCTTTAACAACTCCAAAAAAACAATATCAACCGAATGCTTTTGACGGATATGCACCAGTTCATGCCTTATAATGGTATTGGCCCCTTCTGCTTCCGCACCGATAAACAGGTAATTGAAAAATGAAAAGGCTACATTGGTTTGCGGCAGGTAAACCAGTTTGTGTTTATCGCGTTCTATCCGTTTAGCGTTAGCAATCAGCTTAAATAAGGTAAATAACTTTAACATCAGCATTAAGAAAACAATGCAGGCACCGGCTAAATATATGTACATTAAATAATCGTCAACAGTTAAATGATGCTCGATGGCTACCGGAGCTGTTATTATAGGTGTAAATCCTTGCGGTGCTGTATATTCGGGTAGGGTATAACTTGCTGTTGTTGTTACCGCTGCTTCTACAGGTTTTAACGCGCCTATTTGCAAAACAGGCAACGTAAACGATGCTACGCAGGCAAAAAGCAGGTACACCCGTGTTAGCTGATAGTAGGTTTCTTTAGTTAAAAAAAGGCAGTAGGCCAGGTAAAACACCCCCAGGTATAAGTTGGCTTCTGCGAGATAATATAACCAGTTCATAATTTATTGGTTTTATGTGATAAGGTTTTGGTGGTTTATTTTTTCTTAGGTAGTGATATCACAACATAGATCGGTTTATTCTCTGACCGTGCTACTTCGCCCACGTAACCCGCGGCCTTCTTCCAGTTTTCGTCAACTTTTGGCCTTTTACCGTTTTGCGCGGTGCAGAAAACCATTGCCACGGTGTGTCGCCCGGGTTTGTCGTTTATGGTTCCGGTGAATGATCTCATTACCTCAAGCGCTGCCTGGTCGAAATCGCTACCGCCGCTTTTAGCCACATCAACATTGGTGATCGAACCATTTTGATCAAGGCTGAACTTTAATAACACCGTACCGGCTGTGCCCTCGCTTTTTTCTTTTTCAGGATATGTTAGATTGTTTTGAATGTAATCACAAAAATTAGTGGCGTAAGGGTCATTTAAGTAAGATGCCACTTCCATACTGTGGGCCATATAGGTTTTACCTTTGGCCGGTTTAATGGTTTCTACAGCATTATACGAGTTTGACGGGAACACATAGCCATATTTTTCTTTCAATACTTTAAGGTCGGCAGGAGTGGCGGTATCCGCATTATACCATATTTGTTCGTCGTTTTTTTCGAAGATGCGTACGTTGCGGCTAACTTTAGCACCGTCTGCGTACCGCGAACCAAAAAACTGGCCGTACTCATAACCCTTGACGGTTCGCGACGGACTAAAGCCATACTTAGTAACCGTTACCCAACCCGAGTTACCTGGATCATTCTCAAACGGACGTTTAAATATCGAGTAATCATCCGTGAAAAAGAATACCCCTATTTTTAGGGTTTTGCCCACATCATCGTTGACAATACCATCGTAGTTTTTAAAAGCGTTAAACGCCAGGTTATCCATTACTTCTCCATCGCTGGTGGCTATTTTAAGATCGGTTATTTTGCGGCCCTCGCCAACGGTAAAGCTCATTACAACCAGGCCGCCTTTGTCGCCATCAGCAGGTTTGTAGTGAATGTTTTTAAGCAGGTAGCGGTTTAATTGGTCATACCCACCAGCACTTTCCATAGGTATTGCCGGGCGGATTTCATCAACCATTTTTCCGCTGTCGGCAGGTGCAGATGTTTCAGTTTCAAATTTATCGCCCGATAGGGTTATATCGCCGTTATCAGTCCCTGACAAAGCAATCGGTGCGTCATCAGCTACCACATTTTTATTGGTGTGTTTTTTATGTGTCGATTTTTTTGAAAGTACCTTAAATCCACTTCCTTTAACCGGATCCAGATCAACTAAAGCATAAGTTTTACTAAAACCCAGTGTAGATGCGCAAAGCAACGCCCCGCAAATAGGTAAAGCTACCAGGTATTTAAACCTTGCCAAATTACCCGAGCGCTGCTGGTTAAGCATGATAATGCGCTTTTTGAGCAGGTTATAATTAAAAAACGAGTGCGTAAGCGATGAACCACCCGCGCCATAAGCGTTGTTCACCAAAAACGATGAGTAGGTTATGGCATCCATTTCATGGGCGGTGGTTTGCTCGTCGGCTATATATTCATGTACGGTTTTAAGGCTGTTTTGCAACAGGTATACAAATGGATTGAACCAGCTTACTATCTTAACCAACTCCATAAACATAATATCAGCCGAGTGTTTTTGGCGGATATGAACCAGCTCATGCCGTATAATAGTAGCCGCGCCCGAAGCATGTGTGCCTATAAACAGGTAGTTGAAAAACGAGAAAGCGACATTGGTTTCGGGCAGGTATACCAATTTATATTCACTTTGATCTACAAGTTGTGCCTTACGTGTCAGCTTAAATAAGGTGTACAATTTAACCGTCAGCATCAATAGTAAAACCAAAACACCAAGTATATAGGCATACAACAAATAGTCCTGCGGCGTTAGTTTAGTTTCGGCAATAGCTGATGTAGTTACAGGTACCGGCTTGCTTACAGCAACAGGGGTTACAGTAGCAGCTACCGGCGTAACTGTTTGTATATGCTGTGCCGGTTGTTGCACCTCCTGGTATTGCGGCGCATAATATTCCTGCGGGACTGTATAATTTATAGTTGTAGTAACCGCGGTTTCTACCGGTTTTAACGCGCCTATTTGTAAAACAGGCAGTATAAATGATGCTACAGAAGCAAACAGCAGGTATGCCCTGGTTAGTTGGTAATAAGTTTCTTTAGTTAGAAATAAACGGTAGGCTAAATAAAATACCCCCAGGTAAATGTTGGCTTCCGCGAGATAGTACAACCAGTTCATAATTTCTTCGGTTTTTAAGTTTTAGTGGTTATTGGTTTAGGTTTTTTTGTGGTTACTTTTTAGATTTCAGGTCCTCTATTAGCTTGGTCAATTCGTCCAGTTCTTTAATGCCCAATTTTTTCTCATTAGCAATAAAGGATACCAGGCTCTCGTACGAGTTGCTGAAATAGCTGCTCATCATTTTATCGAACGTAAACTTGCGGTACTGCGCCTCTGATATCAGCGGGAAATAAATGTGCGAGTTACCAACCGCTTTATGGTCAATAAACCCTTTACCTTCCAAAACCCTGACAACGGTCGACACGGTATTATAGGCCGGTTTGGGCTCGTTCATTTTTTCGATAATGTCTTTCACAATGGCTTCGTTAAGTTGCCATAGTATTTGCATTACCTGTTCTTCTGCTTTTGTTAATTCTTTAATCATCATAATGGTAACTATTTTTATAGTTTAATAGAATAAAGGTAAAACTATTTTTATAGTTCCCAAACTATTTTTGTAGTTTTTTTGAAAAAAATAGTTGGCTCTTCTAAATCGGCTATAAGGGGGGACGCATTTTTGATTAGTTCCGGCATACAATTCATTAAGTTTCGTATTAACCAGGTCTAAATTATGCGTAAAAGCTTTATAAGGGGTATAAATCAGTTGCCTTATAATTGTAGTTGTTCATAATATTTGCGCACCAACAGCAATTTATTTCCGTCTGATTAATGGTTTATAGCCTGTTTTTTCGTAAATTTGTGTATATCCCCGATCTGCAACATCAAACCAAACGCGGTACTTGTAGTATTTGCACTATATTTTTATAATATACTTATAAACAGCAAGTTAAACTATAATAAGCACTGTACAAATGTGTGAAAACGCGTGATTTAGTGGAATTAAAGTGTGATTTAATGCGATTAAAGTGTGAAACCATGTAAAAACTGTGTGATTTTTTGCAGCTAAAAATTAACTTGTTAAATGCAGTTAGGTGTTAATACTAATAACGGCCATATGCGCCCGTGCGTAAAAACAGGGCTTTGTAAAGCTAAAACCGGCCTGTAAACAGGTAGCTGAAAAAAATGAACTTTAATATCCTGATATTCAATAATTTAATTCAAAAATTAAGGTAAAAGCTACAAAGGTCTTATCTGCGATAGTATTATTCACAATAAAGATGTCCACACAAAAGCTAAATCGGAGGGAAGACTGTATGCACAGTAAATAAGCAATTAAGATTCTGACGTACCTCAGGGGATTTGAAAGGAGGAGGCTGATAAATATTATTTTGCTAAAAATTATAGTAAAAATTTCTATTTTAGTGGCACGTAAACTTTATGTCGCAACTCCATCAAATAGCATTAACATTTTTAAAAAGTATTGGGCATGGGCTGGGCAAGGTGCTGGTTAGCCACTTAGGCAGTGCCGAGGCTGTGTTCAATACATCTCCCGCAAAAATGTTGAACATGCCGGGCATCGGCGAGAAAACTGTCCGCGAGTTAAACTTCGATGAGGCCCTGAAAAGAGCCGCCGAACAGTTAAAGTTTATAGAAAAAAATAACATAGAAGTACTGTTTTATACCGACGCCAAATATCCCAAACGGTTAAAGAACTGTGTAGACGCACCTATACTATTATATAGTAAAGGCAACGCCGACTTGAATGCCCGCAAAATAATAAGCATAGTAGGTACCCGTAACGCTACCGATTACGGCCGTCAGCTGTGTGCCGATTTAGTTGCCGAGTTACAACAATATGATGTTTTAGTAGCCAGCGGACTTGCGCATGGCATTGATGTTATCGCCCATAAAGAATGTATTAAAAACAACGTAGCCACGGTAGGGGTGTTTGGGCATGGGCTGGACAGGATTTACCCCGTAGCTAACAGGAGTACCGCCGATAAAATGCTGGAGAATGGTGGTTGGTTAACAGAATATCCATCAGGCACCGTCCCCGGCAGGGAAAACTTCCCCGAGCGAAACCGCATTGTTGCCGGCATGTCTGACGCTACTATAGTTATAGAAGCCAGCATAAAAGGTGGCGCGCTAATAACTGCCGAAATTGCTAATTCTTATAATAGGGATGTATTTGCGTTCCCGGGTAGGTTGGGGGATACGTATTCTGAAGGGTGTAACTTTTTGATCAGGAATAACAAAGCGGCGTTGCTTACCTGTGTAGCCGACCTGGCCTATATCCTGGGCTGGGAAAAACCCGACGATGCCAAACCTGTTGAACAATTTATGTTACCGATTGACCTGACGGGTGATGAACGTACTATATATAATATAATACAACAGCATAACGCGCCGTTGGCTATTGATGACCTTACCCTAAAAACCAATATGCCCATGAGCCAGCTGGCCATGAACCTGTTAAATATGGAAATGCAGGGTTTTATTAGGAGCCTGCCGGGTAAGATGTATAGAGTGACTTAGAGAGAAGAGTCAAGAATCAAGATACAAGAGTCAAGAATCAAGATATAAAGTTGCCAATAAACATTTTTACATGTCTTGTTTCTTGTCTCTTAATTCTTGACTCTCTATTATCATGCTCTTCTTATCACCCCTAATATTAAAGCTATAATAGCTATAACTAATAATACGTGAATTATTCCGCCGGCAGAATAAAAGAAAAAGCCAAATGCCCAACCTATAATAAGGATAACGGCGATGATGTAAAGTAAACCTCTCATTGTTGTAAGTTTTAAAAGTGAATGATAAATCACCTATTACTAAAACCATTCCAAAAAAGGTTTAAAAACAAAAAACCCCGCATAAGCAGGGCTTTTATATATCTTTAGGCGAGATTAGTACTCGTCTTCGTTAAAAAAGAAGTCATCTTTTGTAGGGTAATCAGGCCATATTTCTTCAATATTTTCATACGGCTCGCCATCATCCTCTAATGCCTGCAGGTTCTCAATCACCTCAACTGGTGCTCCTGAGCGTATAGCATAATCAATTAATTCGTCTTTAGTTGCGGGCCATGGTGCATCCTCCAGGTGAGATGCTAATTCGAGTGTCCAGTACATATTTTATTCTATATTTAGTTAATTTTTAAAATTTTCAATTTCTGCAAAAGTATAATATTTTTATGTTGATAATCAATATATTTTTTTAAATTTTTTTCAGCCTCGGTATCCACTCATTTTCAGGGATCTTATGGTCATTTGCCAGTTTGCGTGCAAGGGTAAACAGGTAGTCGCTCAGCCTGTTCAAATAAATAATAACCTTATCATCTACCACACTTTCATCGGCTAAATGTACGGTCAAGCGTTCGGCCCGGCGGCATACGGTGCGCGCTACGTGGCAGTAAGATATAATTGTGCTGCCGCCCGGCAAAATAAAATGTTTCAGCTCGGGCAATTGCAGATTTATCGTATCCATTTCTGTTTCCAATAACTCAATATCCTCCGGGTGCAAATCAGGTATTACCATTTTTGATTTTTCAGGATCGGCAGCTAATGATGAGCCAATGGTAAACAAGCGATCCTGGATCTCTTTTAAAAAATCTTTATCGTGTTGGGTGATATCCTGGTCGCGTATCAGGCCAATATAACTGTTCAGCTCGTCAACCGTTCCGTAGCTTTCAATGCGCAAGTGATGTTTTGGTACGCGGGTACCGCCAATTAAGGAAGTAAAACCTTTATCGCCTGTTTTGGTATATATCTTCATACGGTTTTGTACGGCAATTTATAAATATCAATTTAAACTTAGTTAATAAATAAGCAATATTTATGAGTTACGTTAAACTTGCGGTTATCTTTACAATCAATAAGTAATACACTACAATCATACGCTTATGAAGCCTGTTATATTGTCTACAAAACTTTTCCTGGTACTGGCAACAGCATTAATGCTGTTAAGTTTTAAGTGCGGCAGCCGTTCAACAGATGTAGCTAAACCAGCCCCATTTAACCTTATTACCGAAAAACAATTTAACGATCTGTTCCCGCAGCGCGACCCGTTTTATACCTACGCGTCGTTTATTAAAGCGATAAAAGACCTGGCGCAGATAAAGGTGAAGATCACCCGCCGCGCAGTATCGGTTTACCAGTTTATCCGTACAGATAAAGCTACCGGCAAAACTACCGTAGTGCGCCAGGATGTAGATTGGAACGAAGCCTGGGCTAAAGTAAAACCGGATAGTACTTATACTATTGATTATGGCGCGTTTTGTACCGAGAGCGACCTGTTAACCAATAAGAAAGAACTCGCCGCCTTCTTCGCCAATGTGGCCCACGAAACCCGCCACGGCATGAATGGCAGCTATACCGACGGCCTGATGTTACGGCACGAGGACAATACATCGCTTGATTATTTTGGCGATAGCGATGAATATCCGCCGGTAAAAGGCAAAAAGTATTATGGCCGCGGGCCAATGCAGTTAAGTTATAACGGTAACTACGGTTACGCGTCCGACTGTATTTTTGGTGATCATAAAATACTGCTAAACAATCCTGACTTGCTTACTACCAACCCGGTTGTAGCTTTTAAAGCGGCCATTTATTTTTGGATGACCCCGCAAACGCATAAACCATCGGCGCATGATGTGATGATAGGGAAGTGGAAACTTAACACAGCCGACAAAGCCGCCGGTCGGGTTAATGGCTTCGGTATGGTTACGGATATTATAAACGGCGCTGTAGAATGCGGTCAGGGTGAAAACCCTAATATGTTAGATAGGGTAGGCTTTTACCAACACTTTTTAAAGCAGTTGGGCGCAAGTGATCCTAATTGTGTGTGCAGTTGTGGGAAGATGAAGGCATTTTGACACGATTAGACACGATTGAGGGATTTGACACGATTGAAAGACTAGTTATGATTAATCAGGATTAAAAATTTGCAAATAAAAAATCCTGAATAATCATATAAATCCTAAAATCGTGTTAAATTTAGCAAACAAACCACCTATGGAAGAACACCCTTTTGACGCCACCGGCCTCGACTACGATACGATAAAGAGGTTTACCGAAACCTATAGCACGCTTAAGGAAGAATTTAGGATCCAACATACGGGACATATTGATTTCGACCTGCACCAATTTAAAGCTTTCAGAAATTGCCTTGACGTTAACTTGCGTGGATCGTATGTTATAAAGCGCGATTGCGGCGACTCGTACATCCTGTTTGTTGAGGTGCATTATAAAATAGGTGACAAACATGTATCGCACCACCAGGAGTTCCAGGTTTGGGGGCTGACTTATTTAAAGCCAAATTTTGGCAGCGTAGTTATTCACCGCGAAACGCTGACCGATAAGATCCTGGAGCTGATTCATCCTCATGAGTTGGATTTCCCGGAAGATAAACCATTTAGCAATACCTTTTACGTAGTAGTTAACGACCACACTAAAGCTACTGCCGGCATGACCCGCGATTTCCGCAACGCGGTAATGGATATCCGCGATAATGATTTTATGATAGAGATCGTAGACCATACGCTTATCATCGGTAATTATGACCCTATCGTCGCCGAAAAATCATTGCATATAGCGGAGTTTGTGGAAAGGATTGCTGAGGGATGTAATGAGTAAATTATGAGAGGAGAACCAGTTTATCCTGTTATTGTATTTTCGAATAACGATAACATGATATATGTGTACTTTAACGAAAGAAAGTTAAAGTCAACAAGTGAGGCGCTTCTAAAAAAGATCGATTACAAAAAGCTTGAATTATTTGATGCATCCGGACATCAATATAAAATTACCGAAGCTTTTAAAGTTAAATTTCTTGGGCTATGGGGATTTAACCCAATTCTAAAAGGTCGACAAATACTTATCGATTTTAAATACGATCCAGTAATAGAAGATATTTCGTTTGAAGATTTTAAAAGAAATATAGTTATAAGACTGGAAAATAATAAAAGATTTTGGGAGTCAGGTTGGGATATTGAAGAATTAAAGCAAAAAATATACGAAACCACTACTTTTATTGAAATAGCAGAGTTGTTAAAATGAAGGTATAATTAAACTATCCCGCTTCTATCCACAATCTGGATATTGGTATTAGCATAATCGCGCACAATAAGGCCGTCGCGCATGCGCACTATGCGGTGGGCGTGCATGGCAATATCTTCCTCGTGTGTTACTAATATAATGGTGTTGCCTTTGGCGTGAATATCTTCCACCAGGCTCATTATTTCTATTGACGTTTTGGTATCCAGGTTACCCGTAGGTTCATCGCCCATGATGATGTGCGGGTCGTTGATTAATGCCCTGGCAATGGCTACACGCTGTTTTTCGCCACCTGAAATTTGCGTTGCTTGTTTCAAAGCCAATGCCTCTATCCCCAACATTTTCAATTTCTCTATTGCTCTGCTCTCCACTTCTGCCTCCGAATATTTACCCAATTTTAAGCCTGGTAACATTACGTTTTGTAAAACAGTGAATTCATCTAAGAGATAATGAAATTGAAAAACGAAGCCGATTTTTTCATTACGAATTTTGGCTAATTCGGGTTCTTTTCGATTCACCATTGATTCACCATCTATCAACAATTCCCCTTCATAGTCGGTGTCCATCGTTGATAGAATATATAAAAGTGTCGATTTCCCACAACCTGATTTACCCGTAATGGCAACAAAATCGCCCTTATTCACGGAAAAATTAATATCAGAAAGTACCTTCACTGTGGTTGGGTCGTGAAAATATTTATTGATATTTTTGGCTTCTAAGGTTATATCGCTCATATTATTTTCCTCTAATTATTACCACAGGATCAACTTTACTGGCTTTTCTGGACGGAAACCAACCTGCTAAAAAGGTTGTAATTAATGAAAAAACTGCTCCAATTATGTAGAATACAGGATTGTAATTAATTGGATACGTTTTCACACTCGGTAAGGATGGTGTTTTGAAAGGAATTTGATCAATCAATTCCGATAATCCAAAACCCAAAATCAAACCCGCCAATCCGCCAAAAAAACCAATACTCATGGCAATCACCAAAAATATCTTTTGAACATCTCTCCCCGCAAAACCCGTGGCTTTCAAAA
>JACMRC010000487.1 GCA_014376655.1 Mucilaginibacter sp.
GTAAAATACAACCATCCATTTTGGTCGAAGTACTTAGCGTTGTTTTTACCTATGGTTGTTTGAAATTGCTTTTGCCAGGCGGTTATGTCTTTATGCATTGGCTCGGCAGCCGGGGCAAAGTAATAAGGGGCATTATAGCCCTGCTCATGAAAATCCACATGCACCTGGGGTAGCCACGAGTTATATAAACCCACCCTTGCCTGTGTTTCTTTTTGTGTTTGCCAGGCCCAATCGCGGTTCAAATCAAAATAGTAATGATTTACCCTCCCACCCGGCCATGGCTCGGCATGTTCGCGGGCCGATGGATTAACATCAGGCGCCGCGCCTTTTACCGAATTATAAAAGTTAACATAGCGCTCATGCCCATCGGGATTCAAGCAGGGGTCAATAACTACTACCGTGTTTTTTAACCAGGCTTTAGCGTTGGCATTGTCCGGATCAACCATATCAAATAAAGTCTGCATAGCAGCCTCGCTAGAGCATGGCTCATTACCATGTACATTATAACTTAACCAAACTATTACCGGGCTATTTACAGTAGCACTTGCCGCGGCAGTTGCAGTTTGTGTACTGCTACTGCCACTATTGTCTGCCACTAAACCCGCCAGCGCTAAGTTGTTTTTGCGGATATCCTCCAACCGGCCAATATTTTCAGGCGAAGCAATGAACATCGCCATTAGCGGGCGGCCCTCGTTGGTTGATCCATATTGTAGCAGCTTAACGTTTTTTGCTTCGGTGGCTACATATTTAAAATACTCGGCGATGCGGTACTGGTAGGTAAATTGCGTACCCAGTTGGTACCCTAAGAATTGAGATGGCGGTTGTATTTTTTGCGCGAAGGTCGCGACAGCAAAACACAAACCAATAAACAGCAATGGTAATTTTTTCGACATATAAAGTGAAGGTAATGATTTTTGAGATTATACTTACATAGTCTCCATGTTGATTAATAAATCAAGCAAATCCTTTAATCCCTCTCCCAAAAATCTGCACATTTGCATATCTTCACATCTGCACATTAAAAACAATGACCCCAACCCAGGCCTTACAAAAATATTTCGGATACAGCGAGTTCAGGCATGAGCAAGAGGCTATTATTGAGCATGTTTTAAGTGGCGGCGATGTAATGGCGCTAATGCCTACAGGTGGCGGTAAATCATTATGTTATCAGCTGCCTGCAGTGTTACTTAATGGCTTAACCATTGTAATATCGCCATTAATAGCTTTAATGAAGGACCAGGTAGATAGCCTGAATGTAGCCGGCATACCAGCAGCCTTCTTAAACTCCACCCAAACCCCTAACGAACAGGCTGCCATAACAACCCGGCTTAACAGCAACCACATCAAACTGCTTTATTTGGCACCCGAGCGGTTATTTGGATCGGGTAATAGTTTGGTTAGCTTTTTAAAATCGCTGCCGGTACCGGTTGCGCAAATAGCTATTGATGAGGCCCACTGTATCTCGCACTGGGGGCATGATTTTAGACCGGAGTATTTGATGCTGGCGGGGTTAAAAGATCATTTCCCAAACATCCCTGTTATAGCCCTTACCGCGACTGCCGATAAGCTAACGCAAAAGGATATCCTCGAAAAGTTAAACCTTAAAAACCCACAGATCTTTATATCATCATTTAACCGGGCAAATATTACCTACCGGGTTAACCCTAAACGCAACAGCTTCGACCAGTTGCTTGATTTTTTGGGTGAGAAAAAAGATGAGTCGGGCATTATATATTGTTTGTCGCGTAAGTCTGTAGAAAATTTAGCTGCCGACCTTAAAGCTATCGGCTATTCGGCCGAGGCTTACCATGCAGGCTTAGATAACGCCGTGAAAGCCAAAAACCAGGAAGCCTTTTTGCGCGATGATGTAAAGATCATCGTAGCCACCATTGCTTTTGGTATGGGTATCAATAAATCAAACGTGCGCTACGTGGTGCACATGGATCTGCCTAAAAACATCGAGGGTTATTACCAGGAAACCGGCCGTGCCGGGCGCGATGGATTGGCATCATCGGCTTTGTTATTCTACTCGCCGGGCGATGCTATTAAGTTAAAGAGCTTTGTAAGTATTGATGGCGACCCCGAGCAAACCCGGGTAATGTTAAGCAAGTTGGACGACATGGCAAAATACTGTCAGTTACCTACCTGCCGCCGCAAATTTTTGCTGAACTATTTTGACGAGCCAGCAGCGGATCATTGCGGATCATGCGATGTTTGCCTGAGCGAGATCACCAAATTCGACGGTACTTTAATAGCACAGAAGGCTTTATCAGCAGTATATCGCCTAAAAGAAAGATTTGGCGCAACGTATGTGATAGATTTTTTACGCGGCTCAAAAAACGAAAAGATCCGCGAGGATCATAAAGAACTAAAAACCTATGGTGTTGGTAAAGACATTAGCAAAGCCGACTGGCAGCGTTACATGCGCGAGTTGGTTGCACTGGGCTACCTTCAATTTACCCAAACCGAATACCCGGTACTACAACTCACGCCTAAAAGCCATGCTGTTTTAAAAGGCGAAGAAAAAGTAGAACTAATAGCGACCCAAGTAATGGAAGAGCGCCAAACCGAGGATCTTCTGTTTGAGAACGACTTGTTAAGCATCCTGAAAAACGCACGCCGCGATATGGCCGAACTGGAGAACGTGCCGGCTTACGTCATTGTATCAGATGCTACGCTGATGGAAATGGCCACCTACCTGCCACAGAGTTTAGAGGAGTTGCGCTTTATATCCGGCTTTGGCGATATTAAGCTGGCGCGATATGGACGCGAATTTGTTAATCGCATACAAACATATACAGCCGAACGCGGTTTAAACTCAAAGATAACCCAGAAAAGCCGCAAGCGCGAACGTAAGCCAAGGGCCGAAAAACCA
>JACMRC010000488.1 GCA_014376655.1 Mucilaginibacter sp.
TCCTGGTAGCAGCGGTCGCTCAATGTCATGGCCGGGGCCACGGTTATCGAGTCGCCGGTGTGGATACCCATTGGGTCGAAGTTTTCGATAGAACAGATGATAATAACGTTATCATTACCGTCCCTCAATAACTCTAATTCGTATTCTTTCCACCCTAAAACGGCTTGCTCTACCAAAACCTCGTGGGTTGGAGATGCCTGCAGGCCGCGACTTAAAGCAGCGTCAAACTCCTCTTTTTTATGTACAAAGCCTGCGCCTTTACCACCCAGCGTATAGCTTGGGCGAATAACCAGCGGGAAACCAATTGTCTGCGCGGCCTCTTTTCCTTCAAGGAAAGAGTTTGCTATTTTTGAGGTAGCTACCCCAACACCTATATCAACCATTAACTGGCGGAAGGCCTCGCGGTTCTCTGTTTTCTCTATCGCGGCAATATCAACACCTACAATTTTAACACCGTATTTTTCCCACAAACCTGCCTCGTCAGCCTCAATACAAAGGTTTAACGCGGTTTGGCCACCCATGGTAGGTAGTACGGCATCTATTTTTTGTTCTTGTAATATCTTTTCGATGCTTTCGATAGTAAGCGGCAGCAGGTAAACGTGGTCGCCAATAACCTTATCCGTCATAATAGTTGCGGGGTTACTGTTAATGATAGATACGGTAATACCTTCGTCTTTTAGAGATAATGCAGCTTGCGATCCGGCATAATCAAACTCGCAGGCCTGGCCAATAATAATAGGGCCTGAGCCGATGATCAGTACTGATTTAATGGAGGTGTCTTTGGGCATAGTTTTTTGTGGGTTATGGCTTATAGTTCATGGTTCATAGTAGTTTTTGCTATGAACTATTAACCATCAACTATTAACTAAATTTCTATGCGCTGATAGCAGGAATCCCGACCTCAGCGTCGGGGTGCAAAGATAGAATTTATATGGGTACGTTGTGAGCTTTTTTTTTAAAAAACACGCAGGCGTTTGTCAAATTTTACGGATAGTTGCACCTGCTGCTGCAACTATCCGGAAAATGACTATAAATATCGGTATTAGTATTGAAGGATGGCGTTGCCGTAAATTTCGGTTGCCGAAGCCCCGCTTAGCCAGACGGTGTAAATTTTACCTGCCTGTGGGTTAAATTGTATAACCGGCGCGGTAGTTACCCCTGATGCCGATGGCTGAAATTTAGTCCCGGGATCAACCTCGTAATAAGGAGATGCTGTAGCAAATTGTAACGAAGTATACAGGTTACTGCCGCCTACAACTGCCATTATCATAGCATTTGTTAAATTATAATCAAGATTAATAAACCTAACCCTTGCTTTACCGGTAGCAGGTGCGGTCATGTTATCTTTTATACCACCTGCCGTTAAACCACCTTGCATGTTGCCGTAAAAATAAACAGTTGCATAATCGCCTATCTCTGATCCATAATCTTCTGCAGCCTGGCTTATGTGCGTGATGCCATCAACAAACACTATTGCATTAATCCCGGCCGTATAGGTCATATACGGTGTTTGCCCCCCGTAAGGTATTTTACCACTGCTTACTAACACGCTATTGATGTAAACATCCTGCGAGGGCGAACCTACAGTCGCGTTTACAAAACGCACATGAGCATCGCCGGTAGGGGCATTTTTAGGTTTAACACATGATGATGCTAATAATACAACCGCACAAAGGCCCGCTAATAAAAATCTTTTCATGATCTATTTTTTATTCTTTTTAATAATTTATAATTGGAAAACTATGGCTTTGCTATGAACCAAAACGCTAAAATATCTATTAAAATATATAATAGTAATTTTTTAACATATTGTTAACGTTTTGCAGGAAAGGCAATTGCGGTGGGCGCTTTTAGAAAACTTTTATTTCAACAACTTATTATCCGTATCCGGGAAAACCAATATGGGCTCCCAATTACGCGCCTCATCCATCTCCATATAAGCATAAGATACAATGATCACAATATCGCCCACCTGTACCAGCCTTGCGGCTGCACCATTCAAGCATACTGTACCACTACCTCGCTCGCCTTTAATAACGTATGTTTCAAACCTCGACCCATTGTTATTATTTACTATTTGCACTTTTTCATTGGCAATAATATTTGCCGCATCCATCAAATCCTCATCAATAGTAATACTGCCAACATAGTTTAATTCGGCCTGTGTTACCTTAACGCGATGAAGCTTTGATTTTAATACTTCAATAATCATGGGGCAAAGTTAGTATTTTATAGATGATAGTTCATAGTTGATGGTTCATAGCTAAGCACGGCTTACATCAAATATGACACTTACCCAATAATCAATACACCATGAACTATCATCCATGATCTATGAACTTACAATCACATTATCAATCAACCTTGTTTTACCAACCATTGCGGCTACCAGGGCAACAACTTTTTTGGTGGTTTGGGTGGCCGGGCGCAGGGTATCGGCATCGGCAATTTCAAAATAACCAAGCGTTAGACCCAGCTCTGCGCTAATAGCAGCTTCTGCATTTTGCGTTAGTTGCTCAATATGGTTACTGTCGAAATTTGCCTTTACGTTGTTTAATGTTTTTGAGAGGATTAGGGCGTGCTGCCTGTCGGCGGCGGTTAAATGGATATTGCGCGAGCTCATGGCCAGGCCGTCCGCTTCGCGCTCAATAGGGCACATCGCCAGTTTAACCGGCATGTTTAAAAGCTTAACCATTTGGGTTATCACCAACACCTGCTGGTAATCTTTTTGCCCAAAAAATGCAGCGGCGGGCTTTACGATATCAAACAGTTTAAAAACCACTTGCGTAACGCCCTGGTAGTGGCCCGGGCGAAACTTTCCTTCCAGTAATCCTTCCAGTTCGCCTATATCTAAATGCCATTTTTCATTATCGGCATACATTTCGGTAACTCCCGGATTAAACAGCACATCACACCCAACCTGCTGTAATTTTGCTATGTCATCCTGTATAGGGCGGGGGTATATCTCCAGGTCCTTGGGGTCGTTAAACTGGGTTGGGTTAACAAAAATGCTGCATACCACCACATCGCATTGTTGCTGCGCCTGCTTTATTAAAGACAGGTGCCCGACATGCAAAGCGCCCATTGTAGGCACAAAGCCAATAACAGCACCGGCGGCCTTAAGGCTTTGCAAGTGTTGCTGCAGTTGCGCTTTTTTAGTAAAGTTTTCCAATATTATCTATCACAAAAAGTGGGCGAAGTTGCATAATTGCTACAAATTAACCAAAACTACTTGCATAATTGATTGATACTTCATATATAATGCTTATATTTGCACACTCAAATTTTTTGGGGTATTACAAATATTAAATTCTGATTTGGAGATGGGTAAATCTAAGCTTTTGTTTATAACTCATGAAATGTCACCTTTCCTTGAACTCTCTAAAATTTCTGAAATAACGCGCCAGCTTCCGCAGGCTATGCAGGAAAAAGGTTACGAGATTCGTATCCTTATGCCGCGTTTTGGAAATATTAATGAGCGCAGGAACAGACTTCATGAAGTGATCAGGTTATCGGGGATGAATATCATCATTAATGATAACGATAATCCGTTGATCATAAAAGTTGCATCTATACCGGCGGCGCGTATGCAAGTGTATTTTTTAGATAATGAAGAATACTTCCAACGCAAGCATGTGTTTGAGGATAAGGACGGCAAATTTTACGCTGATAATGATGAGCGTATGATCTTCTTTTGCAAAGGAGCATTAGAAACAGTTAAGAAATTAGGCTGGGCACCTGATGTGATTCACTGCCACGGCTGGATGAGCGCGTTAGTACCTGCTTATTTAAAAACAACTTATAAGGACGACCCTACTTTTAAAAACTCAAAAGTGGTTTACTCTATTTATGAGAATGATTTTAAAGGCGACATGGGTGCTGAATTTGCGCAGAAAGCCGTAATGGGCGATATGACCGAAAAACATACAGATGTTTACAAAAACGGTACAAATACTGCTTTATATGAAGGCGCCATCCATTATAGCGATGCTATAGTATTGGGCAGCGAGAACATTGATGAGGATGTGTTAAATAATGTTAAAAACAGCCAAAAATCGGTGTTAGAATTTAATTCGACCGCAGATTTCGAAAATTATTACAATTTTTACGACGAAATTACCAATGAGGAATTGGTGAACGTTGTATAAGCTTTGAGAGATCGATATATGAAATTTTATAGATTAGACTTATTAACGCTGTTGATAAGTCTTTTTATTTTGAACAGTTGTAAGAACCAGGATACTATTGGGTTGGGTGTAATAAATTCAAACCAGGTAAGTGGCAACCTTATAGACACTGCTACCATTGTTATTAATACTGTGCCCGAAGATAGTGTGCAAACCAATGGCATTAACCATAGTGCGCTGTCTTACTTTAAAGACCCCGTTTTTGGTATAACCGAGTCTAACCTGGCTATGGACCTTAACTTGCCGCAGCTTACTTCTTACACTATACCGCAGGGCACAATAACTATAGATTCGGCCCTGCTTGTTTTGAAGTATACACGAAATAGCTTTTACGGGGACTCTCTTACTTCAAGGTATAAAGCAAATGTATACCAGCTTAATGAGCGTGTGCTTGCTTCGCGGTTATATTATAATACAAAAACCTGGAATGTAGATAAATCTACATTGCTGGGCAGTAAGTCTTTTTTATCAAGAACGAGCGATAGCATAAAAATAATAACTCCTATTGCAAATGGGCCCGATACCTTGATAAAGGTATCTCCGCAGTTAAGAATACCGCTTAGCACTGCTTTTATTAATAAGATACTTTATAACGCACCTGCAGATCAGCTTAAATCAAACCTGGTATTTAAAAATAATGTAAAAGGGTTATATGTAACGCTTGATCAAA
>JACMRC010000489.1 GCA_014376655.1 Mucilaginibacter sp.
CGGTTTTAACGATACCCGTTGGAAAAAAGCACAGTTAGTAAAAGCACCAACCGGCCAATTAATTGCCGATCCGGATTACCCGGTGGCTATTATGGATACATTTAAAGTAAAGAGTATTACAAAGCCCTTCTCGTTAATTTCCATGTATGATTTCGGGCAAAATGCTTCTGGTATACTATCGTTAAAAGTTCGGGGTAAAAAAGGGCAAACCGTAATTTTAATTCCTGCCGAGATATTGAATAGTGATAAAGTATCTAACCAGGACGCAACCGGCGGGCCGTTTAGTTTCTCGTACACCTTAAAAGGTGACGGGGTAGAAACCTTTACACCGAAATTTACCTATTATGGTTTTAGATATGTGCAGGTTGTAGGAGCAATGCCTGCCGGAGAAACGGGTGATCAACCTGTTATTGAGGCGTTGACTTCCTTACATATTCGTAACTCATCACCACAAAATGGCACCTTTAAATGTTCGAATGAGTTGTTTAATCAAATCTATACGCTGATAAATTGGGCCATAAAAAGCAATTACCAAAGTGTGGTAACAGATTGCCCTCACCGCGAAAAACTTAGCTGGCTGGAGCAGGACTACCTGATGGGTAACTCTATTCATTATAACCTGGATAACTATGCGCTGTACCGCAAACTGGTGTTCGACCTGATAGATGCGCAAGATCCAAAAGGTTTTGTACCCGATATCGCTCCCGAATTTGTACGCTTTGGCGGCGGCTTTTTAGACTCGCCGGAATGGGGGAGCAGCGCGGTTATTTTGCCATGGCAGTTATATAATTGGTATGGCGATAAAGACATTTTGGAGAAAGCCTACCCGATGATGAAGAAGTATGTGGCTTATTTGGAAAGCAAATCAAATAACCATATTTTAAACTATGGCCTGGGCGATTGGTTTGATTACGGCCCACGGCAACCCGGCGAGGCACAGTTAACCCCAAAAGCACTTACTGCTACGGCTATATATTATTATGATGTTTTGTTGCTGAGTAAAATGTCGGCAACATTAAATAACGCAAGTGATGCGACTTTATATACAAAACAGGCATTAGCAGTAAAGCAGGCATTTAATGGAATGTTTTTAAACGCGGCAACTAACGTTTATTCAACTGGCAGCCAAACAGCTATGGCCATGCCTTTGAGTGTTGGTTTGGTTGATAATGATAGAAAACTGGCGGTACTAAAAAACTTAACCGACTCCATAACCCTACATAAATATGCGCTTACTGCCGGCGATATCGGCTTTCATTTTTTGGTTGACGCGCTGGATAAAGGCGAACAATCAAAAATAATTTATGCCATGAATAACCGTGACGACGTGCCGGGCTATGGTTATCAGCTTAAAAAAGGCGCAACGGCCTTAACCGAATCATGGCCCGCTTTAACCAACGTTTCAAACAATCACCTGATGTTGGGCCATATTATGGAATGGTTTTACAGCGGCCTTGCCGGCATAGGGCAAGAGGAAGGTAGCGTTGGCTTTAAATTATTAAAAATAAGGCCGCAACCTGTGGGCGATATCACCAGTGCATCGGGCACGTTCCATACGCCCTACGGTTGGGTAAGTACAGATTGGAAGAAGCAGAGCAATAATTTTACCATGACTATTAATATACCTGCAAATAGCAGCGCTAACGTTTATCTCCCTATAAAGAGCGGACAAGCGGTATACATCGATGATAAAAAGCAATTACCACACACAGGCGAAACCTCGCCAATAAAATGCGGTTCAGGCAAATATTTATTTGAAATAAAATAGAACAACAAAAAGGCTCGACACATTATGTATCGGGCCTTTTTGTGTGATAGGATTTAAAATTAATTTCTTTCTTTACCGCTGTATTTTAGCGGTAATTCAGGATTCTTTGCGTAATCGGCCCAAAGTTCATCAACACTTTTACCGGTTAAGGTTGCCCAGGTAGCTTCGGTGTAAGTATGCGCTCTTAATTCTTTATCTATTAATACGGCGGTGCCCGGTTTAACTTTTTGCTCTATCCATTCAAAAAAGCGCGCGGTAACCCTGTAGCTGTTTTTGTAGCTTTGGGTCTCTATAAACGCGGGTAAGTACCATTTTGAGCCAATGTTATCCACTCCATATTCGTAACGGATAAAATCTGCAATACCTTCTGTTAACCAAACCGGTCCGGCGCTATAGCCATAACCCTGCACGAGGTGAAAGCCTTCATGTGTTACAATGTCAATATCAGTAGGGTGGGCCTTCATGTATCTTGGGCTAAATAAAATACGGTTACCGCTAGCCTCGTCAACGTTTTGCTGTTTATTTTAAATGGTGTC
>JACMRC010000490.1 GCA_014376655.1 Mucilaginibacter sp.
AAATATTTTAAATACTTTTTACCAATTTCTTTTAAGGTAGCTTTTTTATACTTTGCTTCAATAACAGCAATGCCTGGCCCACCACCAAGTTCGTTTTCAACAATATTATGTAATGCATCAATAAACGGCACATCATCCGGCACCGTTTCTAATGCGCTCAATATATGGTCATACAATTCGTCATACGTTTCACGGTATTTAGAAACCTGGCCCAGTATATTTTCTATGGCTGTAAGCTGTTCCTGGTTGGGCTTCATTTTACAGCAGGTTTAAGGCTCAACAACAACTGCAACTGATCTATAAAAGCCTGCGCTTCGGTTAATTTGCTGGTTACCTCTTTACCACCTTGCTCTGTTAATCGGTAATATTTGCGCACACGGTTATCCACTACTTGGGTAAAGGTTTCTAAAAAACCGTCGGCTTCCAGTTTATGCAGGGCCGGGTATAAAGCGCCTTCGGTAAGCATTACGTCGCCTGCCGAGATCTCTTTTACCTTTTGCGTAATCTCATAACCATACATTTCTGTATTATCTTCCAGCAATTTTAAAATAACAGTCTGCAGGGTACCTTTTAATAATGGATTTGTGCTCATAATAAAACAAACATATAAATAATTTATATGCATAACAAACTTATGTATATAAATTTAAAAGTCAATTGCTTAAATAACTTTTTTAGTAACTTAACCTCATTATAGCAGCCCTTATGAAAACATTAAAATGGCTTATAGCAGTTTGCTTTATAACAATAATACTAAGCGCATTTATTGTAGCAAAGAAAGTTAAGATCGACATCGCGTTAGCAGATACCACCGGCTTTAAAATAGACACACTGGCCCATGACCTGGTGGTGCCATGGCAATTGGTTTTCCTGCCGGATAATAGCCTGTTGTTTACCGAGCGTAACGGCAAGCTGCGCATTTACAAAAACGGTAAACTGGTTGATAAGCCTGCTTTTGTTATCCCTAACATCCCGCAACGCAATAAAACAGGCTGATTGGGCCTGGTGCTTCACCCCGATTTTATCCATAACCATTTTATTTATATGGCTAACGATTATTGGCAGGGCACTAAAATGCGCCTGCAAATTGTACGGTATGAGTTCAGGAACGATACTTTAATAAAACCATTGGTTATAAGGGATGATATCCACGCCAATCAAAACCATACGGGTTGCCGTTTAGTTTTCGGCCCTGACAAAAAATTGTATATAACCACAGGCGACGCCGACGAAGCTATTTTAGCACAGGACTTGAAAGCTCTTAACGGCAAGATCCTGAGATTTAATGATGATGGTACAATCCCGCCTGATAATCCTTTTTTTAACAATGATACTGCCCGCAAAGAGATCTGGACCTACGGCCACCGCAACCCGCAGGGACTGGTGTTTGAGCCGGGCACAAATACACTATTCGACTCGGAACATGGACCAACCGGCGGCGACGAGATCAACATCGTTAAAAAAGGAATGAATTATGGCTGGCCCATTATCCATCACCAGTTAGCAAAAGAGGGTATGGTGACACCACTGGCTGAGTTTACACCATCCATCGGACCAAGCGAGGCCATGTTTTACAAAGGCGATAAGTTTTCGCAATTAAAAGGCAAGCTATTGGTAGCCTGTATGCGTGGCGAAGGTATTTTAGTGCTACCACTCAATAGCGACAAAATAGTTAGCCAGGAGATCTTATTTAAAAAGACCTTTGGCCGCATCCGCTCGTTAATTACCGGCCCGGATGGATATATCTATATGTCGACCACTAACGTAGACCCGGCAGAAGGAAAACCAAGGCCGGGCGATGATATGATCTTGCGCCTGCGCCCGTCCGGTAGCAGCAACCTAATGTTAACCTCACAAAAAATTGATGCGAACATGGTTGCCCAAACCTCGCCTGTGAAAATGACCACCTCAATGCTCATCCAGCAAATGTGTGCCAGTTGCCATGGTAATGATTTGAAAGGAACAGACAAAGGGGCCAACCTAATAACCGCAACCCTAAAACATGGTAGCGATAAGCAATCTATAATTAATACCATAACCAACGGCGTGTTAGATAAAGGCATGCCTGCATGGAATGGGGCGATAAGTAAAGTTGATATAGATAAGATTGCGAGTTATATTATAGCTAAAAGGAAAGCGGCTAAGCGATAAATTACCCCCCAAGCGCGTCATTGCAATGACGTAAAGGTTAAACTAAAAAGCCGTCCCAACACAAGTCGGGATGGCTTTTCAAAATCCTATAATTCCGAAATCGAACTTCCGAAATCCGAAATCCTAAGTATCTATTCTGGCGTACTTGGCATTCTTCTCAATAAATGCACGGCGTGGGGCAACCTCATCGCCCATTAGCATAGAGAAAGTATGATCGCACTCTGCAGCGTTTTCAATAGTGGCTTTTTTAAGTGTACGGCGGGCAGGGTCCATGGTGGTTTCCCATAATTGCTCGGCGTTCATCTCACCCAAACCTTTGTAACGTTGTACGTGTACACTGTCTTCCTTACCGGCACCTTTTAGTTTTTGTATAGCGGCGTCGCGTTGATCTTCGGTCCAGCAGTATTCAAACTCTTTACCTTTTTTAACCTGGTAAAGCGGTGGCGATGCAATGTAAACGTAACCAGCCTCTATCAACTCCTTCATATAACGGAAGAAGAAAGTAAGGATCAACGTTGTAATGTGCGATCCATCCACGTCAGCATCCGTCATTATCACAACTTTGTGGTAACGCAGCTTGGTTATATTTAATGCTTTATCATCCTCGGGCGTGCCACGGCTTACACCAAGGCCGGTAAACATGTTCTTTATCTCTTCGTTCTCGTAGATCTTGTGCTCCATAGCTTTCTCTACGTTAAGTATCTTACCCCTTAACGGTAGGATAGCCTGGTACTCGCGGTTACGGCCCTGCTTGGCAGTACCACCCGCGGAGTCACCTTCGACAAGGTAAAGCTCGCATAAAGCCGGATCGCTGTTAGCGCAATCAGATAGCTTGCCGGGCAAACCAGAGCCACCCATAACGCTTTTACGCTGCACCATTTCGCGTGCTTTACGCGCAGCGGCACGGGCCGTAGCAGCCAATACAACCTTGCTCACAATCATGCGGGCCTCTTTAGGGTGTTCTTCCAGGTAGTTGCCTAAAATCTCGCCTACGGCCATGTCAACAGCACCCATTACCTCGTTGTTACCCAACTTGCCTTTGGTTTGGCCCTCAAATTGTGGCTCCTGCACTTTTACAGAAATTACTGCGGTCAATCCTTCGCGGAAATCGTCACCGGTAATTTCAACCTTAAGGTTCTTTAACAAACCTTCTTTATCGGCATAGCTTTTTAAAGTACGGGTCAGTCCCCTGCGGAACCCTGCAACGTGTGTACCACCTTCGTGCGTATTAATGTTATTTACATACGAGAATACATTCTCTGAGTAAGTATCATTATACTGCAAAGCCAGTTCGACAGGGATGCCTTGTTTAATACCATCAACATAAATAGGCTCAGGTATGATTGAAGTACGGGTTCCATCCAAAAACTTAACAAACTCGCTTAAGCCACCTGTCGAATAAAATTCTTCTGTTAAGAAAGAACCATCATCGTTGGGCTCGCGTTCGTCGGTTAATGTTAACCTGATACCTTTGTTAAGATAAGCCAACTCGCGTAAACGGGCAGCCAGTGTATCAAATTTATATTCGACAGTCAGGGTAAATATCGTAGGATCAGGCTGGAAGGTTTGGGTGGTACCGGTACGTGCTGATGTACCAATTTCTTTAACCTCAAACAAAGGCTTACCTTCAGAATATTCCTGGGTAAACATTTTGCCATCGCGCTCAACAACGGTTTTCATGTGGGTTGATAACGCATTAACGCAACTTACACCCACACCGTGCAAACCCCCCGATACTTTGTAAGTGTCTTTATCAAACTTACCACCGGCGTGCAAAACGGTCATTACAATTTGTAGTGCCGATACTTTTTCTTTAGTGGTGATACCCGTAGGGATACCACGGCCATTATCAACAACGGTTATAGAGTTGCCTTTATGGATAAAAACATTTATAGTATCGCAGTAACCGGCTAAAGCCTCATCGATAGAGTTATCTACAACCTCATACACTAAATGATGCAAGCCTTTTACGCCTGTATCGCCAATGTACATGGAAGGGCGCTTGCGTACCGCCTCTAAACCCTCTAAAACCTGTATATTATCTGCTGAGTAATTCGATTTGTCTATATTTTCTTCGCTCATATTTGGGTTAAAACAATAACTCACTCCAACAAGGAGTCCTATGGACAAAAATACTCATTTTAAAGCATTTTTTCACTACTGTTGATAAAATGAGTGGTTATTGATATACTTATACGTGGGTCAAAAATGGCATCGAAATTATCCCGGGATATAATGGGTTAGGAAACAGGTTCTCAATGGATCAAGACTATATAGCAGCTGTTTTTTTTAGCTATGGTAATTGATTAGGATAGTTAGGATGAAAGTTTATCTTTGTGAAAATTTTATTAAAAAATAACGATGCGTTTAGCATCGCCAAATATCAAAAAACAACAACAATTTAAATGAAAACCACGGGTTCTACATTAACAAAAATCACATTAGGTTTATTAATTGCCGCAAGCGTTGCTGCCTGCAATAACAAACCTGTTGCACCGGCTGCGGCTGCAATCACTACTACTATAGCAGATAAGGGAACAACAGTATATATCAACTCTGATACTTTATTAAGCAAGTACGAGTATGCTAAAGATATGCAGGCGCGCCTTAATGAAAAAGGCAAAGCGGCACAAAACGAAGTTGCATCAAGGGGCCAGGCTTTACAACGCGAAATTGCCGAATACCAAAAAATAGCCGGCACTTTGCCTGCCGATAAACGCCAGACTACCGAGCAACGCCTTGGCCGCGAGCAACAGGAATTTCAAAAGTTCCAGCAAAGTGAATCGGCTGATGTACAGACTGAGCAGGCTACAGAAACAGGTAAACTGTTTGACAAGCTAACAGAATTTTCTAAAACCTACGCTAAACAAAAAGGTTACAAATTGGTATTAACGTACTCAAGAAGCGCCCCGGGTGTTTTATATGTCGACCCAAGCCTTGACATTACTGCCGAAGCACTTAAAAACTTAAACGACGCTTACGCGAAGGATAAAAAATAGTTAGATGTGCAGATATGCAAATGCGCGGATGTGCAGATGCCTGACAATTTAATTTTAATATTAAAAACCTCAGCTATAAGTTGGGGTTTTTCTTTTTATGGAGGGAAACAATTATGAGCAACCACGAGAAATTTATGCAGATGGCCATTGACCTGTCTGAGTATAATGTTAAAGAAGGACAAGGCGGCCCGTTTGGTGCCGT
>JACMRC010000059.1 GCA_014376655.1 Mucilaginibacter sp.
CTCAAAGTATAATACTAAGGACGAGATAGACTTTGTGGTAAACAAGGTGCGCGATCTGTTTGCGGTTAATGCTTAGAATGACAAGTGTTATTTCGATAATTAATTTCTTCTAAGGCAATACTGGCACGGTTTTCGGTACTTTATTATTACTACTAAATAGTAAAACCCATGAAAACTAATAATCAAAATTCCGGAAACGGGAACCGTCCAAAAGAAAAACCTGAAAGGCATCAGTCAGAACAAGAAGGTTCTGGGGTTGCCGCGCAACGCGAACAGCAACAACAAAGCAGCGGCAGCAATGCTTCCTACAGCGAGCAGACCGATGTGACACCTCCAAATCATAAAGATTTCCCGACAGTAGGCCCAAGCAAGGTCGATTTTGAAAGCCGCCCGCAAGGCCGTACAACGGGCCGGATGGTAGGCCACGAGCCGGGTACAGAAAGCTTGTAAAAATAAATAGTCTAAATTATACCGAAAAGGCTATCTAATAAGGTAGCCTTTTCACTTAAAACTAAAGCTATGAAAACTAACAATCAAAATTTGGAAAATAATAATCAGCCCAAGAAAACTGAAAAACCACAGCAGGTTAATCAGCCTCAAACTGAAAATACTACCGAAAAAAAAGCTGTTTATATAAAAGATATGCCGCCAATTGACGGTGCAAGACCAGGAGTTATTTAGCAGATAGCTAAAACAAAAAAGGGATGAACGTAATGTTCATTCCTTTTCTATTATCAATCCCGAGGGATATTATTAATTCTTCATCATCTTTAAAAACGCGGCCAATTCATCTTTCATCTCGCGGCGATCTACAATAAAGTCAAGGAAACCATGTTCCTGCACAAACTCTGCAGTTTGGAAACCTTTCGGCAAATCTTTCTTAATTGTTTCTTTAATAACACGCGGACCGGCAAAGCCTATTAAAGCACCCGGCTCGGCAATATTAATATCGCCCAGCATAGCGTATGATGCGGTTACACCACCGGTAGTAGGGTCAGTCAATAAAGATATATAAGGTATTTTAGCTTGCGATAATAAAGCAAGCTTAGCTGATGTTTTAGCCATCTGCATTAATGAAAATGCCGCTTCCATCATACGCGCTCCGCCCGATTTTGATATCATCAGGAAGGGTACTTTGTTTGCGATACAGTAATCAATAGATCGTGCGATCTTTTCGCCCACTACTGATCCCATTGAACCACCGATAAAGTTAAAATCCATGCAGGCAATAACCAGGTCCTGCCCGTCAATTTTACCAACAGCGGCGCGTATAGCGTCTTTTAAGCCGGTTTTAAACTGGGTTTCAACCAAACGCTCGGTATATTTTTTAGTATCTGTAAAGTTTAACGGATCGCCTGATGTAAGGTCAGTAAATAGTTCGGTAAACTCGTTATTGTCAAATAAAACAGAGAAGTATTCTTTTGATCCTATCCGCAGGTGGAACCCGCAGTAATGACAAACGTATTGATTTTCAACCTGCTCTGAGTAATGCAAAGGTTTTTTACATTGAGGGCATTTGTTCCAGATCCCTTCGGGGGTATCTTTCTTCTCCTCGGTAGTCGTAATTATCCCTTTTAATTCACGTTTAAACCACGCCATATCTATGTCTAGCTCTTTCAATATGCAAAGAAACGAAAAAACTTTCGAATGGTTTGTTAAGAGTTAACAATTAAGGCACAAAAAATAAAGGAAAATTATATTCAGTTGTGTAACGTTTACAATATCCTATCACTTTTATAGACATTTTTTCGATAAAAACCGAGATTTTTTTTACCTTCGAGGCCCAAATAAAAGTCAATGGATCTTAAAAATTATAAAGGAGTTTTGCACGGTGACCAAGTGCAGGAACTATTTGAAGCTGCTAAAAAGCACCAGTTTGCTTTACCTGCGGTAAACGTTATAGGTACCAACACAGTAAATGCCGTTATGGAAACTGCAAAAGCAGTTAACTCGCCTGTGATTATTCAGTTATCGCATGGTGGCGCACAGTTTTATGCCGGTAAATCATTAGATAACTCTAAACTGCAGGCTTGCATTTTAGGTGCTACATCTGCCGCAAGACACGTACATTTGTTAGCCGAGCATTATGGTGTTGCTGTAATTTTACATACCGACCATGCTGCTAAGAAATTATTACCATGGATTGATGGTTTATTAGATGCAGGCGAGAAATTCTTTGCTGAAACCGGCAAACCACTATTCTCATCGCACATGTTGGATCTTTCTGAAGAATCAATAGAAGAAAATATAGAGATCTCTGCCAAATATTTAGCGCGTATGGCTAAAATGGGCATGACCTTAGAAATTGAATTAGGTGTTACCGGTGGCGAAGAAGACGGCGTTGATAACAGCGATGTTGACAGCTCTCGTTTATACACCCAGCCTGAGGACGTAGCTTATAGCTATGAGAACTTATTAAAAGTTAGCCCGCGCTTTACTGTTGCTGCTGCTTTTGGTAACGTACATGGTGTTTACAAACCGGGTAACGTAAAATTGCAGCCGGTTATCTTACATAACTCACAAGAGTATGTTAAACAGAAGTTTAACCTAACTGCCGAAAAGCCTATCAACTTTGTATTCCACGGTGGATCTGGTTCAACCCAGGAAGAAATTCGCGAAGCTATTGGCTATGGTGCTATAAAAATGAATATAGATACTGATATGCAATGGGCATATTGGGAGGGTATTAAAGACTATTACCTATCAAAAGAAGCTTACTTACAAGATCAAATTGGCAACCCTGAGAGTGCTGATTCGCCAAACAAAAAATACTACGACCCGCGTGTATGGTTACGCAAAGGCGAAGAGAATTTTGTTAAGCGCTTAACAGCGGCTTTCGAGGATCTGAACTGCATTAACGCGACAGATAAATTATAATTTATATTTAACTGAATTTTTAAAGCGCCGATGTGAAAACATTGGCGCTTTTTTTTAGTTATAGGTTCATAATTGATAAAATAATGGCAGCTAAAAAGAAAAACTTTTTCGAACAATTCTCCAACTGGGCTACTGCCGCTACCGGCAGTTCGGCAGCATTTTTAATAGCTATCACCGTGATAATAGTATGGTTAATAACCGGTCCGGTATTTAAGTATTCTGACACATGGCAGTTGATCATTAATACGGGTACAACCATAATTACCTTTTTGATGGTTTTCCTGATCCAGAAATCGCAAAATAAAGATTCGAAAGCAATTCATTTAAAATTGAATGAGTTGCTGGCATCACACCAGGGTGCAAGTAACCGGATGGTTGATATTGAGGATATTACCGAGGAAGAGTTGGATCATCTGCATAAATTTTATGTGGAATTGTCAGACCTGGCAGAGAAGGAAGATGACTTGACCTGTACACACTCTATTGACGCGGCAGAAGAAAATCATAACTTTAAACTTTCAAGTTATAAATCCAAAAAGCATTACACAGATGCCCGAGCCAAAAAAGATTCAAGTAAACAAAGTAAGTGATACCGATAGCCTTGAAAAGGTATTTGCCATACGCCGCGAAGTTTTTGTAGGCGAACAAAACTGCCCGCCCGAACTGGAGTGGGAGCATGAGGATGAATCAACCCATTTTTTAGCTACTGTTGATGGCGTACCTGCCGGTGCATCGCGCTGGCGCAAAACAGATAATGGCTATAAGTTGGAGCGCTTTGCGGTACTTAAACAATTTAGGGGACAAGGCGTAGCGCAGGAATTGGTGCGCACAGTTTTAGCCGACCTGCCTGCCGATGCTGATTATATATACCTTAACGCTCAAATATTAGCCGTGGGACTGTACGAAAAATTTAGGTTTGTAGCCGAAGGCCCGCAGTTTGAAGAAGCGGGGATACAGCATTTTAA
>JACMRC010000491.1 GCA_014376655.1 Mucilaginibacter sp.
CAGAAACGTTATGTTTTTGGCAATAGCAAGATAGACCTAGAGGTTACCGAGGATAACGACTGGTTTGATATCAACGCCTTTGTATATTTCGGTAAGTACCGCATCCCGTTTATCCAGCTTAAAAATCATATCCTTAACCATAAAAAAGAGTTTACACTACCATCGGGCGAGATAGCGGTTATCCCCGAACAATGGTTCTCGCAATACGGCAACCTGCTGCATTTTAGCGAAGGCGGGGACCAGATCAAGCTGCGTCGTCACCATTTGGGCCTGGTTAACGACCTTGCCGGCGAAATGGCCGAAGTAACCATGAGCCGAAAGCTGCAAAAGCTGATGGACTTTGATGAACTGGCCGAGGTGCCCATGCCAATTAACTTTTCGGGCAGTTTAAGGCCATATCAGCAGGCCGGCTATAATTGGTTCCACTTTTTAAAGAACTTCCATTTTGGCGGCTGTTTGTCCGATGATATGGGTTTAGGTAAAACCATACAGACCCTGGCCCTACTACAGAAACACAAAGAAGATATTGAGGCCGGCGGTGGTAAAAGCACCTCGCTGGTTATTATGCCTACATCTCTTATTTATAATTGGCTAAATGAGGCTAAAAAGTTTACGCCACAATTAAGACTGATGGTGCATACGGGCACGTTCCGCTATAAATCGCCCGAGGTATTTGCCAATTACGACGTAGTGATAACTACGTACGGCATCAGTCGGATTGATATAGAGTTGTTTAAAGCTTACTTTTTTGATTATGTGATATTGGACGAAAGCCAAAATATCAAAAACCCGGCATCAAAATCGTTCCACTCGGTTAAGCAATTAAAATCAAAATTTAAGCTGATATTAAGTGGTACCCCGGTAGAAAACTCGGTTAATGATTTGTGGACGCAAATGTCGTTCATCAACCCCGGCTTGTTAGGTACGCAGCAATATTTCCTTAACGAGTTTGTTACTCCGATAGAAAAGAAAAAAGACGAAGAGAAGGCACGAAAACTACAGGCACTGATAAAGCCTTTCGTAATGCGCCGCACCAAAGAGCAGGTTGCTACCGAGCTACCGCCAAAAACGGAAAACCTTTTCTATTGCCAAATGAGCGAAGAGCAGGCATCGGTTTACGAAGAAGTAAAATCAGAATACCGTAACGAGCTGTTGAAGAGTTTGGAGGATGGCACCTTTGCCAAAACGCAGATCCAGGTTTTGCAGGGCCTTACCAAACTGCGCCAGATAGCTAATCACCCTTACATGATAGACCAGGAATATGAGGGCGACTCGGGCAAGTTCGAAAACGTTACGCATACGCTTAACACGGTACTTGATGGCGGGCATAAGGTGCTGATATTTTCGCAATTTGTAAAGCAGCTAAGCATATACCGTCGCCATTTTGATGAGCAGCATATCCCCTACGTATACCTTGACGGAGCTACCCAAAATCGCGGCGACGTGGTTAAGCAGTTCCAGGAGGATAAAAATACCCGCGTATTCCTCATCTCTATAAAAGCCGGTGGTGTGGGTCTTAACCTCACCGAAGCCGACTATGTTTTCATCCTGGACCCATGGTGGAACCCGGCGGTAGAACAACAAGCTATCGACCGCACACACCGCATTGGCCAAACCAAAAACGTGTTCATTTACAAGTTCATCACCAAAGACACCGTAGAAGAAAAGATCCTTGCCCTGCAGCAACGCAAGCTCAGCATGTCGCGCGCTTTGATCACTACCGAGGATAGCTTTATCAAATCGTTATCTGCTGATGATATTAAGGAGATATTGGGGTAAGGCCTTATCATATAGCCACCCGTTGTAAACCATCCCCACAAATAAAAACACCAACCCTACTTTGTTGTTACATTTACAACATGAAAGTATTACTGGCAGGTGCAAATGGTTATATAGGTACGCGCTTAATCCCCGTACTGCTGGAGCAAGATCATGATTTAGTTTGCCTGGTACGCGACAAGCGCCGCTTTCATGAACAAAGCGATTTTAGCGAAAAGGTAGCACTGATAAAAGGCGACCTGTTGAAAGAAGCCGACGTTGAAGCGTTCCCAAAAGATATTGATGTGGCTTATTACCTGGTACACTCCATGTCGCAGGATAAGAACTTTGCGGAGTTGGAAGCACAATCGGCGCAGAACTTTGTGAAGTTATTAGATAAAACGCATTGTAAACAACTGATATTTTTAAGCGGAATAACTAACGATGATAACCTGTCGGACCACTTATTATCGCGCCGGCATGTAGAAGATGTACTGCGCGAGGCAAAAGCTAAATTAACCGTCTTAAGGGCGGCAATTATTATTGGTTCCGGTAGTTCATCATTCGAGATTATCAGGGATTTAACGGAGAAACTCCCAATCATGACCGTTCCGCGTTGGGTACATACAAAGTGCCAGCCCATTGCTATTCGCGATGTATTGGGTTATTTAGAAGGCGTTATGCTTAACGAAAAAGCTTTTGATAAAACCTTTGATATTGGCGGGCCGGACGTGTTGAGCTTTAAGGATATGATCCTTACTTATGCCAAGGTGCGGCATTTAAACAGGCGAATTATTCCACTTCCGTTCCTGTCGCCTAAAATTTCGTCGTATTGGTTGTACTTTGTAACCTCGGTAAGCTATTCGCTGGCGCAAAGTTTGGTTGATAGCATGAAGAATGAAACCATCATGAAAAATCACGATATAGATAAAGTGGTTAAGCGCAAATGCCTTACCTATCGCGAAGCTTTGGACCTTGCCTTTAAAAAGATAGAGCAAAACTCAATAGTTTCCAGTTGGCGCGATGCTTTGAATAATGGCTACCTCACGTCAGACTTTATGGACCAACTAAAAGTACCTCAAAACGGCACGTTGGAATATAAAGTAAACACCCCCTTTAAGCGCGAAAGCAAAGACGTACTGGATAATATTATGGCCATTGGCGGCAACCGTGGTTGGTATTATTGGAACTGGATCTGGAGCATCCGTGGATTCCTTGACAAGTTAGTTGGCGGTGTCGGCTTACGTAGGGGGCGCACCAGTAACCTTACCATATCAAACGGCGACGTAGTAGATTTTTGGCGCGTGCTGCTGGTTGATAAAGTAGCCAAACGTTTATTACTATATGCCGAAATGAAACTGCCCGGCGAAGCCTGGCTTGAGTTTAAAATTATTGAACGAAACGGTAAGAAAAACCTGAGCCAAATTGCTACTTTCAGGCCCAATGGTTTATGGGGGCGTGCCTATTGGTATTTAATGTTCCCCTTCCATTTGTTTATATTTAAAGGGATGGCGCAGCAAATTGTAAATTTTGAAATACTACCTGCTAAAAAATGAGCAAACATATTTTAATAACCGGCGGTACGGGTTTGGTGGGCACAAAACTTACCAAACTTTTGTTGGATAAGGGTTACTCTGTTAGTCACTTAAGCCGTAAAATTACTGATGTTGATACCCGCGTACATACCTATTTATGGGATGTTAATAAAGGCGAGATTGATGAACACGCTGTGGATGGCGTTGATGTTATAGTCCACCTGGCCGGCGCAAATGTAGCTGATGGCCGCTGGACCAACGAGCGCAAAAAAGAAATTATCCGCAGCCGCACCAAATCAATCGAATTGATCTATAAGTCGATGCGCGACAAAAAATCGCACACGGTTAATACTGTTATATCAGCATCAGGTAGCGGGTATTATGGCGATAGGGCCGACGAACTGCTTACAGAAGACAGCGCGCCCGGTACCGATTTCCTGGCCAATGTTTGCCTGCAATGGGAGCACGCAGCTGATATAGGTGAATCGTTAGGATTGCGGATAGTGAAGTTTCGTACCGGCGTTGTTTTAGATGCAAATGGTGGGGCGTTGGCGGCGTTGGCTAAACCTGTAAAATTGGGGGTTGGTTCGCCTTTAGGTAGTGGTAAGCAATGGATGTCGTGGATCCATGAAGCGGATGTTATTGATATGTACCTATTCGCGATAGCAAACGAAACTTTAAGTGGCGACTATAATATGGTGGCCCCAAACCCGGTCACTAATAAACAGCTAACCCAGGCAGTAGCTAAAGAGCTGCACCGGCCGTTATGGTTGCCTAAAGTACCCGTTTTTGCATTGCAACTGGCACTTGGCGAAATGAGCTCGATGGTATTAGGCAGCCAGAAAGCATCGGCACAAAAAATTGAGGGGGCGGGTTTTAAATTTAAATACCCTACTTTAACCTGGGCTTTGAAGGAGCTTTATAAATAGGTTTATGTCATTGCGAGCGCGGAACGAGCGCGGCAATCGCAAGGAGAAAAGTAAGCTACTTATAAAGTTCGCGATTGCCACGCTACGCTCGCAATGACAAATTTTGATTAATGACCACAAAAACAACCATCTTCTGGTTTCGCCGCGATTTGCGGTTAGATGATAACGCCGGACTTTACCACGCGCTTAAAAGCGGCAACCCTGTATTATGCCTGTTTATTTTTGACCCGGCTATATTAGATGAACTGGATAACAAGCAGGATACCCGGGTAACGTTTATTTACGATACCCTAACTGATCTGCAAAAGGAATTAGAAGAACATGGCAGTAGCCTATTGGTGTTATTCGACAAGATAGAAACCGCCTGGCACAGGGTTTTAAAAGACTATGATGTAGCAGCTGTTTACACCAATCATGATTATGAGCCGTATGCCAAAACCCGCGATGAACAAATCAAAATATTATTGGGCAAGCACGACATCGAGTTAAAAACTTATAAGGACCAGGTAATTTTTGAGCGTGATGAAGTAACCAAAGACGATGGCAAACCCTACACCGTATTTACCCCGTACAGCCGCAAATGGAAACAGAAGTTTAATGATTTCTATTTAAGTTCCTATCCCACCAAAAAATATTTAAAGCATCTGCTTGAAATAAAACACCTGCCTATCCCAACACTAAAAGACATGGGATTTGAACGAAGTAAGCAGGAAGTGCCCGGCAAACATTATAAAACGGTAATTGATGATTACGCCGAAAAACGCGACTACCCTTCTGTAAAAGGCACCTCGCATATCGGCATACACTTGCGGTTCGGTACGGTAAGTATCCGCAAACTGGCTACCGATGCAAACGAAGCAAAAGAAAAAACATGGCTGAATGAATTGATATGGCGCGAGTTTTATATGATGATATTGCACCATTTTCCGCAAACGCAGGACCATGCTTTTCGTCCCGAATACGACCGGATCCAGTGGATAAATAACGAGGAACATTTTGAAGCCTGGTGCAACGGGCAAACCGGCTACCCGCTGGTTGATGCCGGTATGCGCGAGTTAAATGAAACCGGGTTTATGCATAATCGTATCCGTATGCTTACCGCCAGTTTTTTGGCTAAGGACCTGCTAATAGACTGGCGCTGGGGCGAACGGTATTTTGCCGAAAAATTGTTGGATTATGAAATGGCCAGCAATGTTGGCGGCTGGCAATGGGCAGCCGGATCTGGCACAGATGCGGCACCGTACTTTCGTATTTTTAGTCCCGATGCGCAAACCAAGCGCTTTGATCCTGAATTGAAATACATAAAAAAATGGGTTCCGGAGTATGCCGATTTCAGCAAATATCCTAAACCCATTGTTGATCACACTTTTGCGCGCGACCGTTGTTTAAAAGCTTTTAAAGCCGCCTTAAGCAAATAGTTTTATGGCGCTACACTAACAACCTGCACATCAAACCTAAAGCAGCTATTTGCCGGCACCAGGCCAGCCGTTGTTTTGCCATAAGCTAATGACGATGGCATAATAATTCTGATCAGGGCACCTGCAGTGGCATATTTTTTCAAAGCTATCTGTACACCTTGAATCAGGTCAGGAACATCAAAGCTTTGAGCCGGTGTAGAGTTATACTGATCTACAACCAATCCGTTAAATATTGATGCCGTGTAAGTTACGCCTATTGTACTGTTATCAGTTATTGGGACTGTACCCGTGCCGGGTGTGCTTATCTGGTACCAAAAACCTGCAGGGTCATACTGCATAACAGAAGTTAAATTATTATTGGCCAGGTATCTTTTAATACTCGCAACATCATAAGCAGCCTGGTTGTCAACAATATGAATATAATAGTCAAGGCTTTGGTTACCGGCTATCCTACCGGATGTAAGTGAACTACTGCCCGAACCTGCACCGCTAACCCCATAAGCAAGGCGGGATGGTACGATAATGTGCGCAGCCCCACCATGATGATTTATTATATTATGAATAGCTAATTGCACTCCCGGAACACCTATGCCCAATGGTCTGTTTATATTTGTTATATGCCCTGCAAATTCCTGGAAATGGTTGCTTATAGTATCAGTAGAAACATATTTACCATCAACACTACGCACACTAAAAACCACCGAAATATCATCAGAGTAATCTATAGCAGCGCCTGTGCCCGCGTTAGATATATTGTAGTATATGCCGCTTGTATCGCGTGTCATCCCGGTTATACCGTTGGTACTTATATACGATTTAATTTGATCTTCATCATACTCCCTAATTGTTGGGCCGTAATTATCTTTTCGGCATGACACTAAGGCTATTGTAGCAAATAATAAAAAAGTAAAAGTGGTTTGTTTCATTTGTGTTTGTTGTTTCCTGGCCGGGTAGCTTCCGCTTTTGGGCCTTTTGCTTCTGCAAGCAATCATTTAATTTATATATTGTAAAACCTGTTAATATAACGGGCTTATTTTTTTAGTTAGTGATATCATACAATTGGATATTAAAATCCAGTATTGCATTTGCCGGCAAACCATCTTTTAAACCAAACTCTGTACCAACACTTGGTTGCGGGTTTGGCCCGTATGCATAACGTGATGGTATTAACAATCTTACTATCCCACCCTTTTTTATTTTGGGGATACCTAATTGCCATCCTAATATTATTTCTGACAACGCAAACGAGGGATGAAATTCGTTTGTTTGCCTGAATAGCTTCCCGTTTTTTAATAATCTCCCGGTATCGGCTATTGTAACCCTGGTGGACCTGGTAAATAAAGCGTTACCGCTGCCCGGCTGTATAACTATGTAATACACACCCGATGTGTCTATTTTTTTAGCATTAAGCGATGGATTAGCTTGTACGTAATCAGCAATGATCTTATCATCTACGGCTTTTTGTGCCTCATAAGCTGCTTTACCTGTACTTGTTGATTTACCACAAGCCATGATAAAACAAGAACCTAAAAACAATATGATTAACGCCGCCCTGTTCATTTACATTTTCAAAAGGCAAATTTATTCTTTTATATGTCAAAAACAGCAGCTTAACACTTTTTAACATTTAAAACATCACTTGCCTTGGCAATTGCGGTGGTATTGGCTATTTATCAGCCGATTCGGGCTTATAATTCAGGGTGAGTTGATTTATTTTTTTAAGCATATCCGTTAAATACAATTTATCAGCCTCGCTGATATGGGCGTTAAGGTAATTGTTAAACTGTTTTACAACAGCGCGGGCCTGCTGCCTTTTTTCTTTCCCTAACGGCGTAAGGAATATTTTCACAGATCGTTTATCACCCTGGTTTGATTCGCGGTATATCAACCCGGTTTGCTCCAACTGGTTAAGCATCCGCGAAAGGCTTGTTGATTTTAAGCCCAACAAAGCTGCAGCCTGCGATACCGTTGTACCCTCCTCATCATCAATATTGATAAGTAAATAACCTATTGATTGCGTTATGCCAAAATCAGTAACCAGGGCATTATACCGGTTTGCAACGGTTTGCCAAACTATTTTTAAAAAATAATCTATGGTTTCCTGGTGTTTTATGTTGGCCGGCATATAATTAAACTAAGCGGTTTATATAGCGCAATTGTACGTAAATTTTATGAAACTGTATTACCAACCTATGGCTGTATCGTCGCCACGCGGGTCTGCACCTCCCTGGTAGCCGTCTTTGGTTTTTAAAATAGCATCCACCCTGCCTATGTTACCGCCCGGAACTATCTTATAACCCTTCTGTGCCAATTTTGTAATAGTTGCAGGGTCAATAGCATCGCGTTCAGTATCTACCTTATCGGGCATCCATTGGCTATGGAAACGCTTAGCAGTAACGGCATCCTGCATGGTCATATCAAATTCAATCACGTTTAATATAGTTTGATAAACCGATGTCATGATGGTGGATCCACCGGGCGTACCTACCACCATAAACAGTTTGCCGCCTTTAGCAATAATAGTTGGCGTCATGCAGGATAACATGCGTTTGTTGGGTTGTATGGCATTGGCTTTACCGCCCAATAACCCATACATATTTGGCACACCGGGTTTAGCGCTAAAATCATCCATCTCATTGTTCAGCAAGAAACCGGCACCGCCTACAAAAATCTTCGACCCAAATGTGCCGTTTAACGTGGTGGTAATAGCTACCGCGTTGCATTCTTTATCAACAATAGAATAATGGGTTGTCTGGTCGCTTTCATAACCCGCGAAGCTGCCGGGTTGTATACTGCTGCTTGGTGTTGCAGCATCCCAGCTAAAGCTATTCATGCGCGCTTTTATATAAGCCGGCCTTAATAAGCTATCAACCGGTACTTTGTAAAAATCCGGGTCGCCCAGGTATTTAGAACGGTCTGCATATACCCGTCGCTCGGCTTCAACCATTACGCTAACGGTCGAATCGGAATTGTATCCAAACCGATGCAACGGATAAGGCTCGACAGATTTTAACAGTTGCACCAAAGCTATGCCTCCGCTTGATGGAGGTGGCATGGTGAAAATAGTATACTGTTTATAAGTACCTTTTATTGCTTTGCGCCATATAGCATGATAGTTTGCCAGGTCTGTTTTTGAAATAAGGCCGTTCCCTCTTTTCATTTCAGTCACAATAGCGTCGGCTGTTTTACCGGCATAGAACCCCGCGCGGCCGTTGTCGCGGATAAGTTGCAATGTATTAGCCAGATCAGCCTGTATTAAAACATCCCCCTCTTTCCAGGGTTCGGCGTTTACTAAGTATGTTTTACCCGGATTCATTTGAATAAAAGTTTCGCGCTTGCTGTTCATATCGCTTGCAAGGCGGGCAGTTATTTTGAAACCGTTTTTGGCAAGGCTTACAGCAGGTTGCACCAGCTGGGCCCATTTTAGTTTACCGTATTTTTTATGCGCCTCTATCATCCCATCAACTGATCCAGGTACGCCCGATGCCTGATGGGTGGCTAAACTCATATCTGGTATCACATTACCGGCTGCATCAAGGTACATATTGGTAGTCGCCAACGCCGGGGCCTTTTCTCTAAAGTCAAGTGTATTTGCCTCGCCCTTTGCCGACCGGAACACCATAAAGCCACCGCCGCCTAAATTACCCGCCTGCGGATGCACTACGGCTAAAGCAAATTGCACCGCTACAGCAGCATCAACCGCATTACCGCCTTTTTTCAGGATCTCAACACCAACTTTCGAGGCATCGGGGTAGGCGCAAACCACCATACCGTTTTGATATTTTTTTTCGGCGACTTGCGCTTTTACAAAAAAAGTAATCAACAAAAAAGCTCCCAGGAAATACCACTTTCTACACATCGTAATTGTATTTTATTTAACACCTAAGCTAAATAATAATAGGCAAACAGTTATTAAACCTTGTTAGTTTTTACACGTCTTTACCATAAAGTTTTAAAAACAGCGTTATAACATCATGAAAAACACTACTTATAAATTACTAATTGCAGCTGCTTTTTTGTTTATCGCCTCACGATCGGACGCGCAGGATTACAAAATGGCTGCCGGCTTAAAATTTGGCGGATACGAGAACGGTATATCGGGCAAATACTTTATGGACGCTAATACCGCCATTGAGGGTTTACTTGGTTTTAGAAACGGCGGGCTAGTAGTTACCGGCTTATACGAGATCCACCAGGAAGCGTTTAATGTACCTGCTTTAAAATTTTATTACGGCTTTGGCGGGCACATAGGCTCAGTTGGGCAAGGTACCTACCGCACATTTAATGGTAACGACCGCATTTATACCAAACCACAATTGCTATTAGGTGGCGATGGCGTTGTAGGGCTGGAGTATATTATCCCTGAGTCGCCTATTGCGGTGAGCCTGGACCTTAACCCCCGGGTTGAATTAGCCACCGGCCCCTATTTTGACCTGGCACCGGGACTTGGGATAAAGTACATTTTTAAATAAAAATTCGCCAAAAAATCACATGGCGGCGATTTACTCACCCCGCGACTCTTCGAGCGCGACCCTCTCTTCCGCAAGCGGTAAAGAGGGTTGTTTAACAAAAAAAGCTGGTTAGCAAATGCTAACCAGCTTTTTTTAATATTATTTAAATCCGAAATCGA
>JACMRC010000492.1 GCA_014376655.1 Mucilaginibacter sp.
CAGCGATTTGAAAACAGCGTGGTTTAACAGCCGTTTTTATCGCATTAATATTTTATGGGAACATAATAATTTACGTATTCGCGATATCCATTTGTTTGATGAGAAGATGCCATCTATTTATGAAACCGAGCCGGTAACATCAAACGAGTGTACTTTCTTCACCCTGCCTATTGTTGATGGTTATTTATGGAGCAAACGCCGGGAGCCACTGGCAGGCATGCGCGTAAAAGCAATGATTGATGGTAAAGAAGTATTGTTAGAAGGCGGCGATCCAAAGTTTAGCAAAACTGCGGGCACGCTGCATATCTCATGGCCGTTAACAACGGTTAAGGGATCATTAGAAATTGATCTGAGCGAAAATCAAATTAAAATGAATTTGGTAAGTAAGGCTAAGCTGGATTGGTTCTTTGATCTGAATACCGTACCGACCGCCAAACTGCCTTTTGAAAACGTAGGCGCTAATAAACTGGATTGTAAGTTTGAGGATGTAAATTATAGCCTAAAAGCTATTAAAGGAACTTTTAGCAAACCGGATAACGGTGCTATCTTAAGGCTTAAACCGCAATTGAACAGTGTAGTATTAAACCTATCAGATATAAACTAATATGAGATTAAGATCGACAATAATAATTTGCCTGCTTGCCACAAGCGTATTACACGCGCAGGACAAAGACAAAAAACCTAAATATTTTAACGACCCGTTTACGCAGCCATCGCCGATAGATTTTAACGATCATGAAGGCTATGTGTCGTTATTTGACGGGCAGACGTTGAAGGACTGGGACGGCAACCCCAAGTTTTGGCGGGTTGAAGATGGATCAATAGTCGGCGAATCGTCAAAAGAAAACCCGAGCGGCAATAGCTATATTGTTTACAAAGGCATGAAGGCTAAAGATTTTACCTTGAAGTTTGAAATTAAAGTTGATGGCGAAGGCGGCAGCGGGATCCAATACCGCAGCCAAACCGGCTTGCCGTGGCGCTTCCCTGTCGACCCTAAAGTAACCGCTAACGTTGGCCCGGTAAATTTAAACTGGATGATGACCGGCCCGCAGGCAGATTTCTGGCCATCGGCCAAATTTTGGACGGGGCAGTTTTATTCTGAGAATACCCCTATGCGCATCCTGGCCTGGCGCGGGCAGGTGGTTGAGGGTTTCAGCACCAAATCAAAAAAGTTGATGGGTAATATTGGAGACATCATGGACCTGGCCAAAATTATTAAAAAGAACGATTGGAACCAATACACGGTAATAGCCCGAGGTGGTGTGTTCATTCACATTATTAACGGGCAGGTAATGGCGGTGATGATAGATGACGATCCTAAATCGTCAAATAATGTGTCGGGCTATGTCGGGATCGAAATAGAATCGACCACCAAAATCTATGTCAAAAACATGTGGATCAAAAAGCTGAAGTAAATGTGAAGTCTAAAAGTTTGTCATTCCGAAACGTAGTGAGGAATCTTAAACACCCTGCTTACATCGCGCGTTTAAGATTTCTCACTCGTTCCTCGTATCGAAATGACATTTTTTATTTATTTATCTCTTAGCTTAATGCCATCGAACTGCTGTCAGATTTCCTATTTCTTTTTAAGGTCAAAGTCTGATATCCTGAGACTCTTTATAACAGCATTACCTTCTGCAAATACCGATAAATTAGTAGCGTTAGCGTCCGGATATATCATGGTCGAGATTACTTTCTCGCCATCATTACCAAACACTTCTAATGATGAGCCATCTACCAATACCTGGATCTTAACCGAGCCATTAATCTCCTTCATTGGCGCTATTTGCATTAAATTCCTTCTTGATTTATTTCCCGTTTCAGAGTTTGTGCAATCAACAAATAGTTGTTGTCTTTCAGCATCATAGCCCACTATAACGTTTTTGATAACCTCGGCATTTTCAACAATATTAAACCCGACTTTTTTTGATTGCCCGGTTTCAAATTCGGCATCTATCCAATAAGAGTTACCAGCAAAAGGTCGTTCTTTATTTAGGCTGACGCGTGTATCATTTAAAGCAAAGTTCCTTGGCAAAAGTTGCTTATCGGTAGCATACTTTGATAATGCTTTAGTTACTACCGTTGAAGGTACCTGCATTAATACCACCCCATCCGGCGTTGTTTTTAATGACAGGTCATGCGGGATAGACATTTGGCCCTTCCAGGGGAAAGTTTCGCGGCGGCCATCTTGTAGCCAGCCCAGCCAGATCTTTTTGTCTTGTGGGGCATCGCGCCAGGCTATTGCCGCATAAAAGGCATCTCCATAATCAGTAGGCTGTACTTTTTTGCCGTCGTTATCATCCTTAAAATTTACGCCATCAAAATCGCCTACAAAATATTGAATAAGCGGACCGTGATCGCCACCCGACGATACAAACAACACCCACTTAATATTTGAAGGATCATTATCAACCACTAATGGCAATAACGACGGGCATTCCCAGCCGTTTCGGGTATAACCTGCCGGGCCAAAATCGCTTAGTTTTGCCCAGTCTTTTAAATTTTTAGAGCCATAAAATCTTACCGCATGCTCATCAACCATTGATACGGTCATTATCCATTGCTTGGTGGATTTGTGCCAGAAAACGTTAGGATCCCTGAAATCCCTTTTACCTAAATCAATAACCGGGTTTTTGGCATACTGCTTAAAGGTTAAGCCGCCATCATTACTATAAGCTATGAATTGCGATTCTTTTTTTTGTTTAGGCTGATCGCCGGTAAAGATGGCTACTATAGGTGTCTTACCTTTTATGCCGAACCCACTGGTGTTATTTTTATCAACCACTGCCGAACCTGAATAAATATAGGTCAAGGTATCCGGTGTCACTATCTCGGGGATGGCTACCGGCAGGTGGCTCCATTTTATCAGGTCCTTACTGGTAGCGTGGCCCCAGCTCATGTGCCCCCACTTGTTCTCTAATGGGTTATGCTGATAATAAAGTTGAAACTCGCCGTTTATATATAGTAAGCCGTTAGGGTCATTAGTCCAGTTTTTTTCGGGGGTAAAATGGTACTGTGGCCGCCATTGGGGAGTAGGTATATCCTTTTTTTGGCTAAACACATTTATTGCAGGCAACAAAAGTATCGCGACTATAAATTTTTTACTCAACATGGTTATAAGCAGCAGTTTATGTTAAAAATTTGACTATACAAGTTTATGCCAGCACTTAGAAATGCGTTGGGTGCTTAAAGGTAATATTAACCGCGATAATTAAAAATAATTATTAAGTGATTGTGTGCCGATGGCAAGCCGGCTGAAAACAAAAGCGGCCCCAATTTAGTTTGGGGCCGCTTTTAAATAGTAAGCTTGGCTTATTATTTCTCGTTACTTAAAGAGTACGGCAAGCTTGATACCGCTATCCCCCTTTGCTTGTTAGGCTGTGCCTACATATTGAAATCTATAACAGCACCTTTTAACAGGTCGGTATGATTTAAGAAATCATTATTATACAGCTTACCATTAAAATTGGCACTGTAAATGTACTTGTTGGCTTCGTTGCTTTTTGGCGCGTTTAAAACAACCTTTTTGCCGTTCTCCAGATTAATAGTCATCTTTTTAAATAAAGGCGTGCCTATTACATATTGGTTACTGGTTGGGCATACCGGGTAAAAGCCCATTGCCGAAAACACATACCATGCTGATGTTTGGCCATTGTCCTCATCACCGCAATAACCATCAGGTGTAGCGGCATATAGTTTTGCCATAGCGTTACGTACCCAATATTGTGTTTTCCATGGTGCGCCTGCATAGTTGTACAGGTATATCATGTGTTGGATAGGCTGGTTACCATGCGCGTATTGGCCCATGTGTACTATCTGCATTTCGCGTACTTCGTGGATAGGGTCGCGGGTTGATTCCCTGTCGTTAAATATTGGCGGCATAGAGAATACCGAATCCAGTTTACCAACAAAGTTTTTGTTACCACCCATCAGGTTTACCAAACCCTGCATATCATGAAATACCGACCAGGTATAATGCCAGCTATTCCCTTCAATGAATGAACCACCCCATTTGTACGGAACAAACGGTGTTTCGAAAGTGCCGTCCTGGTTTTTACCGCGCATAAAGTTTATTGACGGATCAAACACGTTTTTATAGTTCATGGCGCGTTGCTTGTACAAATCGGTTTCTGCTTTAGGCCTGTTTAGGGCTTTACCTAATTGGTAGATCGAGAAATCGTCGTAAGCATATTCCAGCGTGCGGGCCACACCTTCACCAATTCTTACATCGTGCGGTACGTAGCCTAACTTATTGTAATACTCTACACCCTTGCGGCCTGTGGCACGCGGGCCCTCATTATTAGCGCCATGTAACAAGGCTTCATATAATTTGTTAATATCATAACCACGGATGCCTTTTAAGTAAGCATCAGATACTATCGAGGCTGAGTTATTACCCAACATAATATCAGAGTATCCCGGGCTTGACCACTCTGGCAGCCAGCCACCTTCTTTGTAAGCGTTTATCAGGCCTTCCTGCATCTCTTTATCTATTGATGGATAAACAAGGTTTAAGAAAGGATACAGCGCCCTAAAAGTGTCCCAGAAGCCTGTACCGGCAAACAAATACCCTGCTTCAGTTTTACCGGTGTAAGGACTCCAGTGTACTATTTTGTTTTGGACATCATACTCATACATTTTGTTCGGGAAAAACAGCATGCGGTATAAGCATGAATAAAAAGTACGGGTTTGGTCGTCAGTACCACCCGAAACGGTGATATGATTTAAAGTTTTGTTCCAAACCGCTTTTGCTTTTTGTTTAGTGACATCAAAACTATCATTAGCCAGTTCTCTTTTTAAATTAAGTTCTGCTTGTTCAAAGCTGATAAATGACGACGCCACGCGCAGGTGTACCTGCTCGCCGGTTTTGGTTTTAAAGCCAATTACCGCAATGGCGCGTTTAACATCGGCTTCAAGTCCTTTTTGCAGTTCGGTATTATCATAAGTTTGTGATAGCGTAAAATCCTTATCCACATATATCACAAAATAATCTTTAAAGTTTGGCAGTGGGCCACGGGCAAATTTGGTGGAGTAACCAATGATCTTATGCTCGGCCGGGATTATTTTTATGTACGATCCTTTATCGCAGGCATCAATAGTAATAAATGAGCTATCCGCTTTAGGGAACGTAAAACGAAACTGTGCCGCGCGTTCTGTAGGGGTTATCTCGGTTGTTACATCATGATCTGCCAGGTAGACACTGTAGTAGTATGGCTTGGCAATTTCCGTTTTATGCGAGAACCAGCTTGCCCTGTCGGCCTCTGTTTTACCCAAATGTTTGGTTGATGGCATGATAGAAAACTGGCCATAATCATTCATCCATGGTGATGGCTGGTGCGTTTGCTTAAAGCCTTGTATTTTATGCGCGCTGTAGGTGTACATCCATCCATCGCCCATACCGCCGGTTTGCGGCGACCACGTATTCATGCCCCATGGCAAAGCTATAGCCGGGTAAGTATTACCGTTTGATACGTCATATTTAGAATCTGTACCCATTAGCGGGTTAACCCATTCAACCGGGTCGGTAACATTGTTAACCTGTTGTGCAAACGTATTGCCGGCGGCAAGCAGCAACGCAAAAAGGAAAAATATTTTCATGAATGATTATTAATAATTGGCAAAAATATTTCACAAATATATAAGGTTATAGCTATAAACCTAAAGCTATTAAATATATCAGGGCAATCGTTTTAGGACCGCAATCACACAATTATCACATTAAATCACGCTGTATCACACGATTATCACACGAAATCACGCTATATCACGCTGCCCTAAACGGCTTAGTTATTTACGTCGAATTTAAAATAACAACTTCCGATTTTGCCTGTACTTGTTAGGCCTTGAAATACCGCAACATATTTGCCGGCTTTATCTGAGGTATAGAAAGATACTTTAGCGTTGCCTTTAGCATCCGTATTTACGTCAGGCGCCCAGTATAAAACATTCCTAAAATCGGGCAGGCGGCTTTTTTGCTGTTGAGGCGTATCATAAACCGGCGAATAAAACTGGCGTTGCAGTTGCATACCTTCATAATCAAGCACCACAGCACGTGGGTCAATTTCAAATCCTCCCATGTCGCCTTTATAACTGGTGTAATTTAATACCCCATCGGCAACAACCGGCCCCCAATAGCTTACATGGTTTACCATTTCCAGCTTATTAATTTTTAATGGATTGATAGTAAAAACTTTATCAATATTAAACACCGGTATGCCATCAAGCATTACTAACGG
>JACMRC010000060.1 GCA_014376655.1 Mucilaginibacter sp.
TATCGCATTATCTTTCGATTTGATGGACAACATGCGTATGATGTAGATTACATTGACTATCATTAAATGAAGCCATGAAAAGACAAATGAGACACATTCACCCTGGTGAAATATTACGTGAAGAAGTAATTGCCGCAAATGAATTAACAGTAACTGCTGCTGCTAAAATGTTAGGCATCTCTCGTCAGAGTTTAAATAAGATAATCCATGAGCAATCCGATATTACTCCTGAAATGTCTTTTAGGATTGCAAAAGTATTTGGTGGTACAGCCGACATTTGGGCCAATATGCAAACTAAATTCAATTTACATTTGGCAGCAGAGAAAACAAAAGAGCTTGATTTGAAACCCTATCAGTACAAACATTCTGCTTAAAGCAGTTGTTTATAATATCTAATTATGGAAAATAAACCCATAGCCCGTAAACTTCGCCTGCTGTCGCAACTCATGGAACTGCATGAGGTTAATCCCTTTAAAATAAAATCAATAGCTAACGCGGCTTTTAATGTTGATAAGCTGCCTTACCCTGTCGCATCTAAATCTTTCGAAGAATTAGAGAAAATAAGCGGCATTGGTAAAAGCGTCGCGGCCAAAATAATTGAACTGGTGCAAACCGGTACAATGGTGGAGTTGGAAGAGATATTAGCAGCTACACCGGCAGGAGTAGTGGAGATGATGGGTATTAAAGGCATCGGTGCCAAAAAGGTTGCTACGATCTGGCGAGAAATGGCTATAGAAACCGTTGGCGAGCTTTATTATGCCTGTAACGAGAACCGCCTGATAGAGGCTAAAGGGTTCGGATTAAAAACCCAGGACGAGATCCGCAAGGTTATTGAGTTTAAAATGGCCAGCACCGGTAAATTTCTGTATGCGCAAGTAGAAGAGACAGCCGACAGGCTGATGGACAAATTGAAGGAGACGTTTCCTAACGGGTTGATGGAGTTTGTAGGTGAGTACCGCCGCTTATGCGAAATTATCAACCAGTTAGAAATTGTTGTTGGTAGCCGTGATTGTGAAGTCGCGTTTCAAACTATTCAGCACTCAGAAATATTAAATAACTTAATTGCACAAAACGGCCACCTAACAGGCGAAACGCCTAATGGGTTAAAAGTTTTGATATGGGTGGTTGAAAGAAGGGACTACATGAAAACCTTATTTATTAAAACCGGCAATGACGAACACGTTGAAGCCGTTTTAGCGCGAGGGGGAGCCGATGCCGATCAACCGGAAAGTGAAGAGATAATATATCAAAAGGCAGGTTTGGTTTTTATGAAGCCCGAGATTCGCGAGGGCGTAACTTTCATAGATCGCGCAGCTAAAAACGAATTACCGCAATTAATATCCTACCACGACCTTAAAGGTACATTGCATAACCACAGCACCTGGAGCGACGGCGTTAATGCCGTCGAGGAAATGGCGCTTTACTGCCGCGACGAGTTAAAGCTGGAATACCTGGGTATGTGCGATCATAGTAAAAGCGCATTCTACGCCAAAGGTTTAAGCATTGAGGGCGTTTTACAGCAACAAGAGGAGATAGACCATCTGAATAAAAAGCTGGATGGTTTCCATATTTTTAAAGGCATTGAATCGGATATTTTGAATGATGGGTCGCTGGATTACCCGGACGAAATCTTAAAGAAATTTGATTTTGTGGTGGCATCCGTCCACACTAACCTGAAAATGAGTGAGAATAAAGCTACCGAGCGTTTGATAAAAGCGATAGAAAATCCTTATACTACCATACTTGGCCACCCAACCGGGCGTTTATTATTAAGCCGCAATGGTTATACCTTTGATTATAAAAAAGTAATTGATGCCTGCGCTGCTAACAATGTTATTATCGAGATAAATGCTAACCCGTTACGCCTTGACCTGGATTGGCGCTGGCACCAATACGCTTTAAATAAAGGCTGCTGGCTATCCATTAACCCGGATGCGCACCGTAACGAAGGGTTTTTGGATATGCATTATGGCGTAATTGTTGCGCGCAAAGGTGGGTTATATAAAGAAAGATGTTTGAATGCGTTATCATTGCAAGAAATAACGGAAGTTTTTAAGGCAAAGAAAAAATAAGCCAATGATTATTGAAGAACTTAAAAGTCATCAAGATACTATACAAAAAGTAATTGACACGCTGGTGCCTGATATTGAAAAGGCCTGCGAAATGATGACCGCTACCCTAAAAGCCGGTAACAAGGTTTTAATTGCAGGCAATGGCGGCAGTGCCGCCGATGCCCAGCACCTTGCAGCCGAACTAAGTGGGCGTTATGTTAAAAACCGTAAGGCATTACCGGGTATCGCACTAACTACCGATACATCGGCGCTTACAGCCATTGCAAACGATTATGGGTACGATTATGTATTTGCACGTCAGTTAGAGGCTTTGGCTCACCCCGGCGACCTGTTTATAGGGATCTCAACCAGCGGTAACAGCGAGGTTGTTTTAAGAGCCTTTAAATCGGCGCAGGAAATTGGTTGTAAAACATTGGGCCTTTCTGGTCGTGACGGTGGCAAAATGAACGGGCTTTGCGACCTGAATATTATTGTGCCGGCAAATGTTACGGCCCGCATACAGGAAATGCATATCCTAATAGGCCATATTTTATGCCAGGCTGTAGACGATTTATTTGAATAGTATGCCGATAAAACAAGATTTAGAACACGTCTTATTAGATAAGATCTGCGATTTGCCAACCCTAAAAAGCAAGGTTGAGTTTTGGCAAAGCGAAGGCGATAAGGTGGTATTTACCAATGGGGTGTTTGACTTATTGCATATCGGCCATATTACCTATATGGCGAAGGCAGCCAACCTGGGCGATAAACTGATAATAGGCCTGAATGCCGATAGTTCGGTAAGACGGTTAAAAGGCCCGGACAGGCCGGTGAACGATCAAACTAACCGCGCTGCATTATTAGCGGCGCTGTTTTTTGTTGATGGTGTTGTTGTTTTTGAAGAAGATACACCACTAAACCTGATAAGTACTTTACTGCCGGACATATTAGTTAAGGGCGCTGATTACACCATTGATAATATAGTTGGCGCTAAAGAAGTAATTGCAAATGGCGGCGAGGTTTCAACTATTGATTTGGTCGAGGGGTATTCGTCAACGTCCATTATCCAGCGGATAAAGAACCAGGGGACATAAGAGAAGGAAATGAAGATACTGGTTATCCGTTTTAGCTCCATGGGCGATATCATTTACACAACACCCGTTGTGCGATGCCTTAAAAAACAGCTAAACGGTGCCGAAATACATTTTATCACCAAACCTGCCTTTAAATACATTTACGACAATAACCCTTACGTTGATAA
>JACMRC010000493.1 GCA_014376655.1 Mucilaginibacter sp.
GCTGCACCACCTTTGTTACGTTTATGGGTTAGTATATTTATAACCGGGTATTTTATTTTTAATATTGATAATACGTCGACTGTATTATCAGTCGAGCAATCATTAGCAATAATCAATTCGTCGCCAGGCATAAAATTAGTTTCCATAATTGAATCGACAGATTCAGTAATGGTATCGCTACAGTTATAAGCTGGAATAAAGAAAGAAATATTATTCATGAACGGTAGCCGTTATTAAACGGTTTTTATACTTTAATATTCGTGTTTCAAAATATCGGTAACTTAAATGGGCTATGCCTACAACTATAGCTACATAAAAAAGAAAAAAGCAGATCTCGGTTAAAGCATTACTGGTTAATTTGTACCAGCCACCAAATTTATAATTAGCTACCACAATGAATACCGTAAGCACCGGCGCATGAAAAACATATATACCATATGATATTTTACCTAAATAAGCTATAGGTTTAGCTTGAAAAATACCCGGAAACAGAGGCGTTCCATTTATTGCCGGCAAAATAAGTGCGGCAGCTAATAAATTTATCAGCGTGTACCCATAAAACGGCCTGATATTTACAAACCAATATGGTGTTGTTTCGCCAAACCAGAAGCCGGGAAAATCATAACCAAAACTTTTAAAAGGAACTAAAAAATAACCGCTTTTCCTTAAGAGGAAGAAGAAAGTCATCCCAACAAAAAGCCATACCGCAGCTGTTATAAAAAATGTAAGGTATGGCTTAGCTTGTTTAAAAGAGAATAAGGCTAATGCAGCACCGGTAAATAAGGCGTCGGCCTGGCAAAATGTATTGGAGTAAAACAGCTCGCCCAGCCAATAAGTATCTGTTACCACGGGCGCGGCAAACAATACGCCCGATAACCGTAACAGCGGGCAAATTATTAACACCGCAATGGTAGTTATTTTTAACGTTTTAACCGATGTGAAATAAACCAGGAAGGGAAAAATAAGGTAAAATTGCTCTTCTAAAGATAACGACCATAAATGCCCGAAAGCGCGGTTTGAGCTATCAGCGAAATGAATAAAATATCGCAAGTTTATCTTTAAGTTGTAAGTATAGGTGAAGTAGTACGGAAAATCGTGCATCACACTGCCATATACAGATCTCCAGTCGCCATCAGTTAATAATTGTGGCAAGCAGCGCGTTAATATTATTACCGTTAAAAAACCAATAATAAGGTATGCATAGTATAGCGGAAAAATACGCAAAGCACGTTTGTAATAAAAATCTGTTATAAACTTCTTGAAGGTGTTTGGCTTTTGGCTTACTAAGATGCGCGTTATAAGGAAGCCGGACAGAACAAAAAACATATTTACACCTATCCACCCAAACTTTAACGATAGCATATTATTGGGCCAATGGGTTGATATCACTAAAAAAGCCGCCAGCGCCCTGATGCCATCCAACCCGGGTATGTAATTAAGTGTTTTGGTATCCATCTAATTCTTTCAGCACGTATTTACACCATTTTTGGTAATACAACTCGTTTTTCCAGTATTGAAATGCTTTTTTGCCTTTTTCAAGTGCTTTGGTGTTGTCCAGATTTTTAAGCAAATAGTCCAGCTCGTCAATTGTGGCAGCATAGTAACTCATATCATCCCAGGGGATAAATTTTTTAAATGGCCGCACATCAATATCACCAATTAAACATGGTGCGGTACCCAACTGCATGGCTTCAAAAAACCGGAATGAATTGCAACTTGTGCCCCGCGGGCTTAGTGCTATGTATGATTGCATGGTTCTGACATTAAAGCTTTTACCCCAAAACCAACGTTTATAAAAACGAGTAGGTAAGCCCCCCTGTATTAAGATATCACCACTACCCTCGTATTTTGCTGCCATTTCACTGCGTATAGGATGGGTGCCAAACGTGCCGTTAAAAGTAGCCAGGTATTTCTTTTTAAGGGGTATAGGTGGTTTACGGTGCGGGCTGCAAAGGATAGGGATGTCTATGCCTTTATTAGTTGTGCGTGCTGCTGTAAATTCAATTGTCTTTCCTAAGTTTAATAGTGTGCCGCCATCAAATTGCGTAATGGTGAAGGTCTTGATATCATCAATGATAACCTTGCTAACTTCTGTTTGCAATTGGGCCAATGCCACCACATCGCTTCCAAAACTGTGGTTAATGTGCCAGCGGGTCCAGTAAACAGGCAGGTAATGCCAGTCGGCCTCTGTTGGGTTATTAGTAAGTATGTTTTTTTGCTTAGTCAACCAAATTAAAAAATCCTGCTCTACGCCATAATCTTTATTATGTGCCGGGTATTTAATAGCTTGATATTGTGGCTGAAGTAATGAAGGAATTTTTAAAATGTATATTTTCATTTTATCAGATCGGCAAATACGTTACTGTCTGGTGTTGGCCGGTCATTTTCGTCTGGCCGATATTCTGTTGGTAATTGTGCTGCTATTATACTTTTGTCCCGCCCATTAAATTCAATAGCACTATACCCGATAATTTTAGCCATATCTTCTAAAATAGCAGGGGTAATAACGCTGTAATGATGCCAATTATCCCATTCGCCAACATAAACTCCGTTTTTGCCTTTTGCAAAATCCGAATTATCACGCATAGAGGCGGCCAAATTAGGTGTATTGATACGGTGTATAGCTCCCTTTTTCATTACACGCAGTGTTTCTGCTAAAAAAACGATTTGTTCTTTTTGCGTTAGATGTTCAAAAAAGTCTTCTTGAAATATGATATCCACGCTCTCATCAGGCAGGGGCAGCCCATGTTCTATAATGTTTATTATATAAAGATCGGCCCTGGTGCCTCTTATCGATTCAGGATAATGTTTATCGGTATAGTATTGTAAATATGGCCGGAAATGCGCGTAAGAAAGATCAATATTTATCCACCCTTTAAGTATGCGCGGCCCGCAACCAAAATGTATTTTAACTTTATCAAGTTGGGTTATATCAGTAGCTAACCTATCCAGGTCGTTTTTATCTGTTGTATCAGCATGGTATTTTTTAATCGTATACCCGGTTTTTGCCAAAAGTGTATTAACAATTTTCTTTACACTCATTTGTTATTAATGTTATTTGGCAGGTTAATAAAGCCATTGGCAGAGTAATCATTTAGCTCACCCCACTCATTTGTAATAGTAAACGAGTACGCGTCATTAATAAAAAGCCAATCACGGCCCTCGCTTAATGGATCGCCATCATGGCCGCCTATACCAATGGTGTAATTTCCAGGCCGTAATAAATTTTGTGGTATTAAAAAAGTATCTAAATGGTCACCTTGTTTTAATGGGGTTGGCCATGGCTTATTTTGTAGTGTAAATATTAAAACAGAATCGCGGTATAAATTGATTGTAGACTTAAATTTAGGCAGCGCTATTAAGCAGGTATATTTTAAAGTAAGTACTAATGGTTCCGCCGGCGAAAAAACTGCCTCGCTGTTTATAACAGCGTTTATAGAAAACTCTAAAAACTTTATGTTTGCTGCCATTGGCCCCTGAGCTTTATATGTAGCTAACCCGCCATTGGCAATGTTTGATTTTAAATAAACCGATAGGGTTTCATTAACCGTACCTTGTGTAACTAAACCACCATTGTTTAATAACATAGCGCTGGTGCACAGTTGCCTTATGCTGCCCATATTATGGCTTACAAATAAAACGGTACGCCCTTCGCCCTTACTTACATCGCCCATTTTACCGAGGCATTTTTTCTGGAACTCGGCATCGCCTACGGCAAGTACTTCATCTACTATCAATATCTCAGACTCTAAGTGAGCAGCTACGGCAAATGCCAGGCGTACATACATACCAGACGAGTATCTTTTTACCGGTGTATCTATGTACCGGTCAACGCCGGCAAAATCAACTATCTCATCAAATTTGCGCTTAATCTCGGCTTTGCGCATACCTAATATGGCACCATTTAAATAAATGTTTTCGCGGCCGGTTAACTCCGGATGGAAGCCGGTGCCAACCTCCAGTAAACTTGCTATGCGCCCTTTTACCGCTACCGACCCGGTAGTAGGAGAGGTAACACGGCTTAAAACTTTAAGCAACGTGCTTTTGCCCGCACCGTTACGTCCTATAATCCCTATGGCATCGCCCTGGTTAACGTCAAAGTTTACGTCTTTTAAACTCCATACAATATCACTTTCGCCTTTGATGGTCCGGTCATTTACTTCGCCAATTTTTAAAAAAGGATCTTCCTTACCTCGCACCCTTGCCCAAAAGCGTTCAAGGTCCCGCGATATGGTGCCGGTGCCAAAATCGCCTAATTGGTAAGCTTTTGATAAGTTTTCTACTTTAATTACTTTACCCATTAAACTGTATCAACAAAAGTTTTCTCTACCTTATTAAAAATAACAATACCTATAAACAGTATAATAATAGTTACAAAGCTGCTGTAACCCAACAATCCCCAGCTAAAGGTACCTTTGCCTAAAAATCCATATCTAAAGGTTTCTATCACTGCTGTAATTGGGTTAAACTTAATAACCCAGCTGTAGGCAGGGTACTTAACTATTGCTGTTGATAAGGGGAAAATTACCGAAGTTGTATATTGTATTAGCGGCACACCAAATGATACCACAAAAGCAAGATCGCGGTACTTGGTGGTAACAGCCGATATGATCATACCAAGGCCAAGCCCCAACGCTGCTATAATTACCATAAGCAACGGGAAAAGTAAAATGTACAGGTTAGGGGCAATAGGCGAGCCTGCAAAATGATATATAATCAACAGTATTACAAACAATATAAACTGTACCATAAACCTTATTAAATTGGATAATATGATACTTAGCGGCATAATAAGCCGGGGGAAATAAACCTTGCCAAGCAAAGCGGCATTATCCCTAAATACGGTTGATGTTTTAGTGAGGCAATCAGAAAAATAGTTCCATAAAATTACGCCCGATAAATAAAATATAGGGCCCGGTACCGTATCAGTGCCAATATTGGCCAGGTTATTAAATACCAGGTTGTAAATTAAAATGGTAATTATGGGCTGTACAAAAAACCATAGCGGGCCTAATATGGTTTGTTTGTAAAACGATACAAAATCGCGCCTTACCAATAGCACCAGTAAATCGCGGTAATGCCAAACATCTTTTAACCCCAGGCTAAAAAGGTTATTACTGGGGGTTATTTCAATGTCCCAATCTTCCTCCGTGGGTTCACTCATCTAATAGTAATTCTTGTAATTTGTTTATGTAATTATCCTCGTTAAAATAATGCAGGCATTGCTGTTGTAAATGCTTGCGCTTATTCATATCCAGCGGATTCTTTAAATATTCGGCCAGCGTGTGCTCCAATTCCTCCAGGTCGTCAGGGTTAACGGCTTTACCTAATTCGCCGTTCTTGATAGCATCAAGGCTGCCGTCAACATTACCGCAAACAACGGGTAAACCACAAGCCAGGGCCTCAATAAAAACAATCCCAAATCCTTCTTTTTTGCTTGGTAAGGTAAAAAGATCAGCCAATAAAAAATGATCAGAAATTTCTGCTTCAGTAATAAAACCGGTTAGTATAACCAGGTCTTCAACCTGGTGTTTTTTTATAAGGTGTTTAATCCGTGTTTCCTCGACGTCATCATATTGGCCGGAAAGAATGTACTTAATAGTTGGAAATGTTAGCTTTAGCTTATCTATAACTTTTATTACCTGCTCATATCCCTTATACTGTTCTGTTGCTGCAAGCCGGGTTAACGTAAATAAAACCAGTTGGTCTTTATTTAATTTATAACGATCCAATAAATATTGAGGTTTTATAAAATTATCGGGCAATTTCATTAACGAATCTACCGCGTTATTCAATACGTAGCATTTATCAGCATCGGTTCTGTGCCAACGTATCATTTCTTGTTTGGTAAAGCTGCTAACACAAATTACTTTATCGCAATACTTAAGCAATTTCATTTTAATAAACGACAGGTGGCGCCAAACTTCAATGCCATGGGCAATAAGCCAAACTTTGCATTTAGGATTTATTAGTTTTATAATTAACCCTATGGCTGCCATGTTAATATGGCTTAAAATAATAACGTCGCCCGTTACAGCCAATTTTAACGATTGAATTGTAAACGACCAGCGTTTAACCCCGAAGCCCTTGAAATTTTTTGCCGGGAGGTATTGGGGCATTATATCTTCATTTTTGTCATAAACAGACCATAGCCTAAAAGACCATTTATTGCGCGCTGCAACTTCTGTTAACGAATGGGCCAGTGTGCGGGTCATTTTTTGAATACCGCCCGTTGTACTAAACGTTTGTAAAGTAAGAAGCGTTATTTTTTTAGGCATGTTTTTGTATTTGATACAATGCAAAAACTTTGGACCAATGCACCTTGTTGTTTTTAAACGCCTTTATTACGCTCCGTGCTTTTTTACTTTTATACAAACTTTCGGCCCCTATTTCTTCATGCTGTGCCATCCACTGCTGCAGGGGGAAGCTAAAGCCCATTTTAGGCCTGTTCCATACAGATGGCGGTAAAATATCCTTAAAGGCATCAACCAATATTTTTTTGGGCTGATGTTTATCAAATCTAATATCGGGCGCTATGCTATTTACCGTTTGCTGAAAGTCTTCATCTAAAAACGGTACCCTAACCTCTAACCCATGGCTCATGCTCATTACATCAGTATCGCGCAGCAATTGGTTTTGCATATACAGGTTGTTTTCAAACCAGGCAGCTTTTTCTTTATTGGTGATGCCGGGATTTGGTATATCGATATCAGAAAATAATACCGTATAAACTTCTTTTTCGTCGCAATTTAATATAGCCGCTATTTCCGCAGGGGCAAACAACCCTCTTAAAAACAGATAATCGGCATAAGTGTGATCGTTGGATAAGTAGTTTACCTTTTTATACTGATCGGCACCTAAATAATTGGTTAGTTTTAATAGGGCAGGGGGGATTGATTTTAGATATTTAATATAGTCTATCCGGTTAAATGACGGGTAACCGCCAAAAAGCTCGTCGGCCCCTAAACCTGATAATACAGCCTTTACACCATCCTGCCGGGCATACTTGCTAATAAACCAGCTATTAACACCATCGGTAGTAGGCATATCCATAGCCCGTAATATAGCTGGAAGTGATTCGTCAAAATCTTGTCGCTGCACTAAATGGGTAAACTTTTGGCCTTGTATTTTATTAAATACCTCCTGCTGATAAGCTCGTTCATCATAAGCCTTTTCATTAAAAAAGATAGATATAGTTTTTAAATCTTGCTGCTTGTACTGGTTTGCCAATAAAGTTACCAGGCTTGAGTCTACCCCGCCGCTTAAAAATACACCAATTGGGGCATCGGCAATAAGCTGTCGTTTAATAGCAACCCTCAATCCATCATTCAATGCTTTTTTAGCTAACGTTATATCAGTAATGTACCTGGTGACTGGTGTATCATTATAAGTAGCTATTGTGTAGCTGCTATTAGCATGATCCCAACATAATAAATTGCCTTTTGGTAAACTCAGTACATCAACAAGAGTAGTTTCAGGCTCAGGCACATGCCCAAAAGCTAAAAATCGTATTACCCAGTTTTTATTAATGGTAGTGGCTATGCCGGCTTCATGTAATGCTGTTACTTCGGATGCAAAACTTAATTGGCCGCCCTGTACATGATAATACAGCGGCTTAACACCCATAGTATCGCGCACTAAATACGTTAATGCTTTTTCGGTATCATATAAAGCAAAAGCAAACATGCCGCGTAATTTGGCAAAACTGGCCATACCCCAATATAAATATGCCTGTATAATAACTTCGGTATCGCTGTTTGATTTGAATTGGGCACCTAATTGCAGCAACTCATTCTTCAGCTCGGGATAGTTATATATTTCACCATTAAATGTTATCCGGGCTTTTTCCTTAACATCGGCCATTGGTTGGTGCCCTTTACTGCTCAGGTCAATAATTGATAACCTGCGATGGCCAAATACCAGGCCCATATCTTCGGCTATAAATATACCTTCGTCATCAGGTCCGCCATGCTTTAAGGTATCGCACATAACGATAACTTTACGCTGTATATCGTTAATATTTAACTCTTTAGAAATTATTCCGGCTATTCTGCACATAAATGAGGTATACTCATAGCTTCGCCCCGTAAGTCACATTTAAATTATGTAACTTATTAATTATTAGCTACTTATATGTTTTAACAAACAACTAATTGTAACTGTATTATGGCATAAGTTAAACTAAATATGCCATTGTATTATATAAAGCTATAATATAAATTAAAATCTGTCAATAATTGAGGTAGCTACATTAACTATGATAGAACAACCTAAATTTTCAAGGCGCATCATCAATTGTTTTTGTGATTTGTAAGAAATCATTTCTCCAATCATTCCCTTAAGCGGCCCGGCCTTTATCATCACCTTTTCGCCGGGTTGTAAATTCTCTTCGGTTATTTCTAATTCGTAGGGGGCGGCCATTATTAATTTCAAATCGTCAATCTGGCGGTCGGGCATGGCCGCAACTTCGCCCGAAAAGTATATAAACCTGGCTATGCCTTTAGTCATTAAAACTTCTGTTTTTTCGTGCTCGGCAATATGGACAAACAGGTAAGACTTAATAAAAGGTTCTTCTACCCATTTTTTCCTGTCGCTCCATTGTTTGCGTTGGCGCTGTAATGGCAAATAGGTTTCTACTCCTTTGTTTATTAGTGCCTGGTAAGCTTTCTTTTCGGCTCGGGGTTGTGTATAAACAGGATACCATTTGCAGGCAGCAGTATTTATTATTAAAGCCATTTATCAGATAGCACCTTATTTTTTAAACCATTTCCAAATATGCCACCATTTATCTTCATCCTGATCTACGTAATAACCAGAGCTTTCGTAGCCCGAGTAATCAGAGTAATAGTAATAAGTTGTGCCATAATTATCACCGGTATATTTGGTTGAGTAATAGCGCGAGTGCAAAAGGTCTTGCGCAAATGCATTAAGTACAATAACCGTGTTATCCAGTTTGTACTCCTGGGCTATGCGTTGTGGTATTGTTGCGGCATAGAATTTTGACTTGCCTGATCGTATTACAAAAAGGTTAATATCGCTCATTCTTATCAAGGGTATAGCATCTGATACCAGGCCAATTGGCGCGGTGTCAATCATTATAATATCATATCTTCCTTCCAGGTCGGCTATTAATTCTTTTACCCTGGCAGAGTGTAATAACTCTGATGGGTTAGGTGGTACAGGGCCTGAAACTATAAAATCAAGACCGCTTTGATTGGAGTGGTTAATAATATCATCAACCGTACATTGGTTGGCC
>JACMRC010000061.1 GCA_014376655.1 Mucilaginibacter sp.
CCTGATAAAAGCGACCGACGGTGTTGATGAAACGATACTTTACAGGGCAAATGACAGGGCTCCATTTAGGGCGATAATAAAAAACAACTTCCGTAATTATGTTAGGCCTATAGCATTTACGGGTGATAAAGAAAATTTCTATGCCGTATCAAACGTGGGGCGGGATAAAACCGCTTTTGTTGAGATAAATGCTGCCGATGGCAAAGAAGGGCAGGTTATTTATGCCAATAATACTACCGATGTTAAAAATGTTGATTACAACAAAATAAAGCATCGCCTGGAGTTTGTAAGCTGGGAAGAAGCCAAGCCAATGCGTAAGTTTTACGACGCTAATTCCAGGGCGCTTTATGAAGGATTAAACAAACAGCTTAACGGTTATGAAATAAATATTACCGACAGGGATACTGCCGAGAATAAATTTATTGTTCAGCCCTATACAGATCGTAGCCGTGGTGCAGTGTACTTGTATGAGCGGTCAATTAATAAATTAACCAGGCTTACAGATTCATCAAGCATTAACCCTGATCAGCTATGTGCTAAGAAATCTATTAGCTACACTACAAATGATGGTGTGGTTATTAACGGATACCTTACTTTACCATTAGGGGATAAACAAACTGATTTGCCGGTAATAGTAATACCGCATGACGGCCCGTTTGGCATGCGCGACTCCTGGAACTACAGCCCCGAGGTGCAATTTTTTGCTAATCGCGGCTATGCGGTTTTGCAGGTAAACTACCGCGGCTCATCAGGCTATGGCAAGGTTTTTTACAGCGCCGGTTTTAAAGAGGTTGGCGGTAAGATCCAGCAGGACATAACTGATGGCGTAAACTGGCTCATAGCTAACAAGATTGCTAACCCTAAAAAAATTGCCATATACGGGCGTGGCTTTGGTGGATTTTCGGCGTTGTATGCTATATCGTTTAACCCTAAATTGTATAACTGTGCCATAGTGCAAAACGGGTTAATAAACTTGTTTACCTATATTAAAACTGCACCGGCTAACTACAGGCCACAATTGCAAAAAATGTATGCCACCATTGGCGACCCTGAAAAGGATGCCGAGTTATTAAGATCTATATCGCCGGTATTCCACCCCGATAAACCAAAGGTTCCGATCTTTTTCCTACAGGACTCCAAGGATCAGCGTGCTAATATTGTTGAGTTAAACCATTATATTCGCGAATTGCAAAAACGCAACGTATTTGTAAAATACACCCTGAATAAAAGCGAGCGCGGATCTGTTGAAAGCGAAAAGAACCGCAAGCAAAATTATGCTGATATTGAAAAATTTCTGGATAATAATATGCACGTTAAACCTTAATCCCTTACGGTGATGAAAGGGCACACTACAGTTTACCGTAAAAATTCTTCGCTTATAATTGCCTTACTTACGCTGGTTACCGTTACCCTAATAGTAGGGCTTGTAATAGCTTACCAGCTTACGGTGCATAATGTGGAGAACGACTTTGCCACCAAAAAAAACAACGTAGCCGATCAAACAGTAATCAGCCCATACAATGATTTTTACAGGAACAAAATATTCGAACTAAACTCCTATTCGGGCCTGCTTGATTCAGCATCGGCAGCAAGTTATGCCGATTCTGTATTTCATAATTTTGGTTTCGTTACCAAAATAGTTTTTTATCAGCTTGTTGTGGGCAACCAGGGCAAGGCAAAAATTCCAACTAATACATTGGGTGTTACCGCAAAAGCTATTGATGAGTATTTCCCTAAAAAAAGCAAAATAAAAAGGCCGCTTAATAATGATGAAGTAAACGCGAATGACTTTAAGCAAATGGCCGACAGGCTAAGGGGCTATGTAGCAAGATATGATACTGTCAGGGGCCCCGGTGCAGACCAGCAAGGCGTGTTTTATTATACCAGGCCAGGAAAAATCAGCTTTTTAAATATCCCATCAAATGGCGACTTAAAAGTATATCATGACTTGCAAAAAAATGGTTCGTTGCAATCGTTCTATAAACAAAACATGATGACATTTTACCTTGACGCTTATAAGATCAGGATAAAAAATGTTCACCCGGAATTATACAACGCCGTATCTATAAAACAGGTTGCCTATGATCCCGCCGATATAGACCATACCAAAATACTAACCGACGAGGTTGCGCTACCCGGTGCTTTCGCTGATTATAAACTTTATTTCAGTTCGCCTAAAGAATATTTGCAAGGCGAAATTATCCGTCGGTTTTTACCCATCGGTGGGGTGATATTGTTGATCTATTCTGTTTTTATGCTGATAGGCTGGCTCATATACCGTAACCTAAGCGTTAACCTAAAAATGTTTAAGCTACAGTATGATTTTATAAACAACTTTACACATGAGTTTAAAACACCGGTAAGCGTTATAAAAATTGCCGGCTCAAACCTTAAAGGTGATAACGAACTAACCGACCGCCAGCGCAAACATTACGGTAAAATCCTGGACGAAGAAGCTGATAAGCTGAACGAGTTGATGAACAAATTGCTGTCGTTTACCCAACTGGAAAATAAATCAATCACCATAAAAAAAGACAAGATAAAGATTGAGCCTTTTGTAAAGGGATATATTGATACCTTTAAAATAAAATATCCGCAGTTTAAGTTAGATTACGCTATGGATAAAGAGGCAAAATTCCTTTACACCGATACGGTTTTATTAGGCAGCGTTTTTCAGAATTTGATAGAGAATGCCTACAAATATTCGCACCATGACAGGAAAGAGCTCTTTATAAATATTACGCTCGAAAAGCGTAATATTATATTTTCGTTTATTGATAAAGGTATAGGTATACCAAAAAGCGAATTGAGTAATATATTCAAGAAATTTTATAGATTAGAGAACCAATATAATCAAAACGGAAGCGTGGGCCTTGGCCTTGCATTTTGCAAAGAACTGGTTAATTTTATGGACGGCGACATAGTTGTTAAAAGTAGAGTTGACGTAGGGTCTGAGTTTATTGTTACGCTGCCATATGCAAATTAATTATGAATAAAGAGATAAAAATAGCGCTTGTTGAAGATGATGAAAACCTGCGTTTTTTGGTTGCCGAGCGTTTAGGATCAGAAGGTTATAAAGTGCTTGAAGCCACAAATGGCGATGATGCCGAGGCTATGATATTAGCCGAAAAGCCTGACATTGTTTTGCTGGACTGGATGCTGCCCGGCAAGCAAGGTGCCGAAGTTTGTACCAACGTTCGCGCTAAAGGTTTTGACGGTGTTATAATAATGACAACTGCCAAACAACAGGACATTGATAAAATATCTGCCTATGGCTTTGGGGTATCTGACTATGTAACCAAGCCATTTAACATGGATGTGGTAGTTGCGTTGATAGAGAATAAGATAAAATTTGCTTTAGTTAACGGAAAATCAGAAACGTATAGCTTTGCCGATATGGAACATCATCCTAACACGCATTTGCTGATACGTGATGGCCGCAAAATTGAGCTGACCATATTAGAGAACCGTATACTATTATACTTCCTTAAAAACAAAAACAAGGTTATTAACCGCGAGGAGTTGATGATGGAAGTATGGGGCTACAATGCCGACGTTAATACTCGTACCCTGGATATGCACATTGTGCGCCTCCGCAAAAAAATAGAAACTAACCCTGATTATCCGCAATACTTACAAACAGTAAGAGGTATTGGATATAAGTTTGCCTACGTGGCGTAATTAAAGATTATATGAGGGTTGTCACCCTGAGCCCGTCGAAGGGTGTGCGTAAAGGTCTTTGCCCGCATACTTCGAGAGCCTCAGTATGACACCCTTTTATTTTTGGTAAACAGTAGAAATCACAAACTCTCCAAAAAAAGACCGCTCAGCAATAACCGTATAACCACGCTGCTTAAACTGCTGCTCAATATCTGGCAGCACCGAGGTCTCAATCCCACAAACAATCTTAAAAAACAGAAACATACTTTTTAGCAGCACATTTTGCCACCTTTTGCCGGTTAGTTTAAAATCAGTATTCAGCCATAATCCGCCTGCTTTAAGCGGATGGTGTATGTGGGTAAAGACCTGTTGTAAAGTACTCTCTTTAAAGTTATCGAAAAGGAAAGGGGTGATGATAACATCAAATTCTTCGAAGAAACTAACCTCCTCTGCCGGTTGATTTATAAATATCACCTTATTATTACCGCAGCCTCTTTTTTGTGAAAGCGCCATCATTTTTGCAGAGATCTCTACATAAGTAATGGTTAATCCGGTAGGGTGGATGCCTGCTAATTCTTCTAATATCCAACCCGTACCACCGCCAATTATTAACACATTTGAATTGACTGGCACATAAGGCAGCAGGTAAACCTGCGCGTTAACTAACGCATTGCCATATACCAATCTTGATAAGCGATCATAAAACCAGGCCGAGTTATCGTAGTTAGAGGGCATGTTTAGTTTTAATGAATAAGTTAAACTTTGTATCTTGTGTTATGAATAATGCTAAGTTCGGTAAAAATAATTATGCGACTCCGGGTAAACCTATGACTCAACAAGAGTTTGTAGAAATGGTCTGCGTAGCTGAAAAAGGGCAATTAAGTC
>JACMRC010000494.1 GCA_014376655.1 Mucilaginibacter sp.
CAATGTAAACCAATTCGCCGGTTGGTGCCCAGTGGCCATCATATCTTTTACCGGTAACGGCTACGGCTCCTTTAACAGAAACTTCTGACGTTTTATGGCCTACGTCTTTAGCGGCTACTGCTGTTGCATGACCCACATCTTCGGCAGCATGGCCTACTTTTTTGGTAACTGGTTCGTGATGTTCCTGAGCAAAACTTTGGCTTCCGGCAAATATTCCGGCCGATAGTAAAGCAATTTTGAATGTATTTTTCATGGTTGTTGTGTTTAAATAACCTATACAATTTCTTTGCCAATCGCGCTTTTTCGGCATAAATGCTTAATTTATAACATGTAGCGCAATATAGTTTCCGTTAAAGAAAATATTGATGTACTTTTTTGGTAGCTGATGTAGGTTATTTAATGCATAATACATCATGGATAAAAAATAGTTATGCCCCCCTACCTTTACCTATATTAAACAATTAGGCAATTTATTTACGAGCATAAGTAAACAAATACCCATCCGTGCCCACTCTATACCAAAACCCGGCTTGGTAATAATAATCGTTTATACCTAAGTTAATTGTGGGTAGGTTTCCTGCCAATCGTAAACTTATGTCCTTGTCAGTTTTAATGTCGTACATCTTAAAAGCCGTCGACATGTTTTTGTACGTAGTATAAAAAACATTTTGAACGGGGTCGAATTTTAAATTGAATTGCCTGGTAAATTTATGATTGCGCTTAGGGGCACTTTTTGATGTAAATTGATCATTTATAATGGCTATAAGATTGTAGTTGCCTTTACTGTTTCCACGTAAATTAAACGTTGCTTTATAAAGACTACTTTCGTCAATTTTTTTGTAAGGATCTTGCGGATCCGGAGAGAACCAGCTTGCATAAGAATTAACCAATATAGATGGGATGATCTTCTTGTTTATAATCGATAATATCACCGTGTTTTTAGTGTCTGAACCGAAGCCAGATACTGTTTGATATTCTATTTCTAAAAAGTTTTTATCCAAAACATGTACGCCAATAGTGCCGGTATAGTCGGTTAAAAACAATGTATCGTTATAACAAGCTATCGTAAGCATTTTGCTGTAAAGTTTATAGCTTAAATTTATAGTAGCCCGTTGCCCATCCAATGACACAATGTTATAAGATTGCCCCAATGCTATGGAATATGCGCTACATAGAAAAAACAAGATCAAAAAATTCAATTTTAGTTTTTTCATTGATTTTGTGAATAAGTTTGGCTGTTTAGTAAAGTTGAATTTTATTTATCACTTAAACAAATTTCAACTTTTAACCTCCGCCTTAAATTACCGGCTAAAAGCCCAATGCTGGTGTAAATGCAAACGACCGCTAATTCAGCTTATCAGCCAACAGGCGCATCTCAACAGCAGGAGAGCGTTTTTGATAAAGGATATTGTAGACAGCGTTAACGATAGGCATATCTACATTATACTGTTTATTAACCTCGTAAAGGCAGTTTACGGCATAGTAGCCTTCGGCTATCATATTCATCTCTAATTGTGCCGAGCGTACGGTGTAACCCTTCCCTATCATATTACCAAAAGTACGGTTACGGCTAAACTGTGAATAAGCGGTCACCAGCAAATCGCCCAAGTAGGCAGACTCTTTAATATCGCGGGTAATGGGGTGTACAGCATCCACAAAGCGCATCAGTTCGCGTATGGCATTTGATATCAGTACCGCCTGGAAATTGTCGCCATAACCAACGCCATGGCAAATACCGCCGGCAATGGCATAGATATTCTTCAATACCGCGGCGTATTCGGTACCAAATATGTCGTCAGACACGATTGTTTTAATATAACGGGTATTGAGCATGCCCGCAAATTCGGCGGCCAGGGCGGGGTCGCCAGAGGCTATGGTCAAATAAGATAGTTTCTCCAGCGCAACCTCCTCGGCATGGCACGGGCCGCTGATAACGGCTATATCATCAAAAGAGATATTGTATTGCTTGTTTAAAAACTCGCCAATAATTAGGTTCTCATCAGGCACAATACCTTTAATAGCTGATACCAGCTTTTTGCCTGCAAAGTCATCGGCAGTAATATCTGTCAAAGCTTCTTTTAAAAAGGCAGCCGGTACATTCAATAAAATAATATCAGCCTGCTTTACCAGGGATTTAAGATCGGTAGAGATATTAGCCGCAGGCACCTTTATTTCAACAGAGCTTAGGTAGTTAGGATTATGCCCAAATTGCTGCACATGCGCTACCGCTTGCACGTTACGCATCCACCAAAAAATTTCCTTTTCGGTGGTGTTATCGGCCAGCATTTTAATATTTGCTGTGGCCCAGCTACCCCCACCAACAACCAGTACTTTGTTATTTTTACTTTGCATCCTGCCGGGTTTATTATTGACAGGCCAAAGTTAGCAATTAATGTGCAGATGGAAGCGGATGTGCAAATATGCGGATATGCAGATGTGCAAATGCCTGGAAATCTTATACTAAAAAAGGCCAACCTCCTGGGTCAGCCTTCTTGCTACTTCATCTGCATATCTGCATATTTACACATCTGCACATCTATTTGCTATCCTTGTCCTTATCGTTGGTAAACAGTTTTGACTTATCTACTTTCTCAACCTCAGCGCCGTCTTTCAGGGTTTTAGAAA
>JACMRC010000495.1 GCA_014376655.1 Mucilaginibacter sp.
CTGATTCATCCTCATGAGTTGGATTTCCCCGAAGATAAACCATTTAGCAATACCTTTTACGTAGTAGTTAACGACCACACTAAAGCTACTGCCGGCATGACCCGCGGTTTCCGCAACGCGGTAATGGATATCCGCGATAATGATTTTATGATAGAGATCGTAGACCATACACTTATCATCGGTAATTATGACCCTATCGTCGCCGAAAAATCATTGCATATAGCGGAGTTTGTGGAGAGGATTGCTGAGGGGTGTAATGAGTAAGGTATGAAGAAGCTATCCTTATTACTGATGTTATTTGCCGGTTGGCAATTAGCGTTAGCCCAAACGGAAGCAGCTAAATTTACAAGCGATCAGCTTAAAGATAAAGACTTCCTGCCCTCCGAATTTAGTAAGCAGTTTTTAACTACGGATTTTTCGACACTATGGACGCATACCGAAAATGAGTACGTATTTGGTTTTATTGGTGATGATTACCAACGTATCCGGGTCAAGATCATAACAGTAGCAAAAATTAAAACCCTGCCCAACACTTATGATGTTTATGGTAAGTCTATGGTAAAAAGCAATGTGGATGGGTTTCACGGCACTATGAAGTTAACCAACATCCGCAAGATGGGGCATATATCAACAGGCGTTGATAACGAGTATAAAAATAAAAGCATTAAAGGCGAGTACCTCTTATTAGGGGAATACACCTTTGCTGAAAGCAGGGCCGAAAAACACTCGGGTATTTTTAAAGGAACTTTCAGATCAGACTTTTACGTAGATAAACATGGCAAGGTCCGGTATGATGATATAGAACAAGTATCAGACAGTTATACTAATAATCGTTTTGTGGGCAGCTGGACACCATACGGTGCAAACACTGCTAAAGGCTGCAATTGGGGCGATTATCGAATACCGAACTCCGGTGATTTAGATGGAGGCGCAGGTGAATTTTCGCCAACAAAAGGTTTAGGCTGGGAAACGGTTAAGAATCGTTGGAGTCAGGATAAAAAGATACAAGCCAAAGCTATCACTGCTGAAAAGGTGAAGTGGTGGAAATAATCTAAACTATCCCGCTTCTATCCACAATCTGGATATTGGTATTAGCGTAATCACGCTCAATAAGTCCATCGCGCATACGTACTATGCGATGAGCATGCATAGCAATATCTTCCTCGTGCGTTACTAATATAATGGTGTTGCCTTTGGCGTGAATATCTTCCACCAGGCTCATTATTTCTATAGATGTTTTGGTGTCAAGGTTACCCGTAGGCTCATCGGCAAGGATGATAGATGGATCATTAATTAATGCTCTTGCAACGGCCACACGCTGGCGCTGTCCGCCGGATAACTCGTTAGGGCGGTGGTCGGTACGGTTGCCCAGGCCCACGTTTTCTAATGCTTTCTTGGCGCGTGCATTTCGGTTCTCTTTATTAACGCCGGCATATATTAAAGGCAAAGCAACGTTATCTAAAGCGGTATTACGGGGCAACAAGTTAAATGTTTGGAAAACAAAGCCAATCTCGGAGTTACGTACTTCGGCCAAATCGTTATCACTCATGTGGCTAACGTTTATGCCGTTAAGAATGTATTCGCCTTTGGTAGGAGTGTCCAAACAACCCAAAATATTCATCAAGTTTGACTTGCCCGAACCTGACGGACCCATTAGCGCCACAAACTCACCCTTATTAATAGTAAGCGTTACATCCTTAAGCGCATGGATAACCTCGCTGCCTATAACGTATTTGCGCCCTATATTATTAATGATGATTAATGGCTCCATGCTTGTTTTTGTTCTTTGACTGTGGAAGAGGGTGTTTTGTTACAATCTTTTTAGTATTGAGTTTTGAGTGGTGTGTTAGGAGTTATATCGATCACTCAAAACTCATAACCCAATACTCACAACTCTCTATCCAATAACCTTCGCCACCAAAAAGTACTTATCATCGTGCTTAGGCGAGTTTTGTAAGGCCTCTTCAACAGTAACGTCCTGTTTAACCACGTCCTCACGGAAAACATTCACCTCGGATGACAGGTAGATCAACGGCTCAACGGCTGATGTATCAATCTCATTCAACTTTTCCATAAAGCTCAATATCTTGTTCATGTCGCCAATCATTTCCGTTTTTTCGGTTTCGGCAAGTTCAAGGCGGGCAAGGTGGGCTATCTTATCTACGGTTTCGCTATCAATGATCATTATTATACTAATTTTTGGTTGATGATGTTGTGTACCTTCTCGCGGAGGGCATCGGCATCATCGGGTGTTAAATTTGCCGTTTCAATAGGCTTATGTACAAATATATGGCAAATTCCCGGTTTGCTGCCATGGTCAAGCCCGGTATCCCATAAAACTTTCCACGTATCCATAGATGATACCGGGATAATTGGAACTTTTAAATCTATCGCCATCCGGAACGGCCCGTTCTTAAAATCGTTTAATTGCGGCGGGTATTCGTCTGGGATGCGTCCCTCCGGGAATATGATAACCGATTTACCCTCGGCCAAAGCATCTGATGCTTTTTTAAACGCCCGGTATGATGACATTTTGCTATCGCGATTTACGGGGATATCCACCGTTTTAAAAAACAGGCGGGTTACCATATTATTCAGCAACGCCTCTTTACCCATAAAACAATGGTTATTGTTTTTTACCATAATGGTCATGGCGGTGATATCAAGGTTAGAGGAATGGTTAGGGCAGATGATATAAGTCTTTTTCCAGTCGATAGGCTCGGCATATTCAAAACTATAAAGAATACCTACTAACAATGAGCTTACAAATCCCCAGGTGCGCCGTATGGCATTCATGTACTTATAATAGCGCTGGTTGCACGACATTATATACAGAAAAGGAAAGATAAGCGCATAGGTTAAGGCAACAGAAACTATATATAAATAGCAGTGCAGTTTCCTCAATATTATTTTCATCGTCCTCAAAAATATAAAAAATACTTACTTTCGCCGCTATGGAAACTGTTGTTAGTGGTATCAGATCGACCGGGAACTTACATTTAGGTAATTATTACGGCGCAATACAGAATTTTGTAAAAATGCAGCATGAGTATAACTGCTACTTTTTTATTGCCGACCTGCACTCGCTCACCACGCACCCCACGCCCGATAACCTGCACGCCAACGTTAAAAGCGTATTGGTAGAATATTTGGCAGCAGGTATAGATCCTGAGAAAGCTACTATATACGTTCAATCGCAGGTGCCCGAAGTTGCCGAGCTGTATCTGTACATGAACATGAACGCTTACATGGGCGAACTGGAACGCAGCACTTCATTTAAAGATAAAGTACGCGCTAATCCTGACAATGTAAACGCAGGCCTGCTAACCTACCCGGTTTTAATGGCTGCAGATATATTGATCCATAAAGCTACCAAAGTACCAGTAGGTAAAGATCAGGAGCAACATTTGGAAATGGCCCGTACTTTTGGTAACCGCTTTAACCGTTTATATAATAACGAGTATTTCCCCGAGCCGTATGCTTTTAACTATAGCAGCAACCTGGTAAAAATACCGGGACTTGACGGCAAAGGTAAAATGGGAAAATCAGAGGGAGAGGGCAATGCCGTTTTCTTATCAGACTCGCCCGAGATTATCCGCAAAAAAGTAATGCGTGCCGTTACAGACAGCGGCCCAACATCCGAAAATCAAACCAAACCCGAAGAGATCCAAAACCTGTTTGACTTGATGAAAGTGGTATCGACACCTGATACTATAGCGCATTTTGACACCCTGTACAATACCATGCAGATCCGCTACGGCGACCTGAAAAAGCAACTGGCCGAGGATATGATAATTGCCACAGCGCCAATCCGCGAAAAGATAAATGATATTGCCAACGACGCGCCATACCTGCGCCAGGTGGCCCGCTATGGCGCTATGAAAGCCCGTGAAAGCGCCCAAAAAACAATTAAAGAGGTTAGGGAGATAATTGGGTTCAGGAGTTTTTAGGGTACGCGCGCCGTTGACTCACCCGGTCTACGCTTCGCTGGACCGCTCTCTCTTCGCCTTCAGCGGAAAGAGGGCAACACATAAAAAAATCATCTTATGAATAACCCTCTTTCCCGCTTGCGGAAGAGGGTCGCGCTCGAAGAGCCGCGGGGTGAGTCCCCGTCGCCATATTAAAGCAGAATATTCCTTAATATTATAACACCATATTTTTTGACTTTTAACATTCTAATTCTATCTTAGCGAATATGCATATAGCTGTTGTTGGTAATATAGGAGCCGGTAAAACCACGCTCACCGAACTGCTGGCCAAGAATTATGGCTGGGACCCCTTGTACGAAGCGGTTGATAATAATCCGTACCTGGAAGATTTTTACAGCGATATGAAACGCTGGAGCTTTAACCTGCAAATCTATTTTCTGAACAGCCGTTACCGCCAGATCATCGACATTCAAAAAAGCGGACGTAATATTATACAGGATCGTACCATTTATGAGGATGCTTACATATTTGCCGAGAACCTGCACGATATGGGCCTTATGACCAGCCGCGATTACGAAAACTACGAATCGATATTTAATAACATAACCGAATATATAAAGCCACCCGATCTGTTGGTTTATTTAAAAGCATCAGTACCCACACTGGTAAACAATATTCAACGCCGCGGCCGTGAGTACGAGATAGGTATCCGCATTGATTATCTTTCAAAACTGAACGAGAAATACGATAAGTGGATAAACAACTATAAGTTGGGTAAACTATTGATCTTGGATAAAGATAACCTTGATTTCGCCAATAATACAGAGGACCTTTCAAATATTATCCAGGCTGTTGAAAGAGAGATAAACGGACTGTTTTAATTTTAGAATTACGATTTACGAATTACGATTTGAAGTTTGGCAATCGTAATTCGTAAATCTAAAATCGTAAATATGTTAATCCTCGGTATCATTCCTGCACGTTACGCTTCATCACGCTTCCCCGGTAAACCATTGGTTGATATCGCCGGAAAAAGCATGATACAGCGTGTTTATGAACAGGCCAAAAAATGTACTGATTTAACCGACGTTATTGTAGCTACCGACGATGATCGCATATTTGACCATGTAGTAGCCTTTGGCGGTGTAGCCGTAATGACCAGTGACCAGCATCAAAGTGGCACAGACCGTTGTGCCGAAGTAGCCCTGGCGCATCCACAATACCACGTAGTAATAAATATCCAGGGTGATGAACCTTATATAGACCCTGAACAAATAACCAAGCTTGCCGGCTGCTTTGCAGCACCCGAAACGCAGATAGCTACCCTGGTTAAACAGGTAAAAACCGAGCAGGAACTGTATAACCCCAATACACCCAAAGTAATTGTAAATAAGCTAAGCGAGGCCGCTTACTTTTCTCGCTCGGCTATACCGCATATCCGTGGCGAGGAGCAGGCTAACTGGCTTGAGTTTTACCCGTTTTTTAAACACATTGGTATTTATGGCTACCGTGCAGATGTTTTGCAGGAAATAACCAAATTACCTATC
>JACMRC010000496.1 GCA_014376655.1 Mucilaginibacter sp.
TCAAAAAACTGTTCGTTATAATCTTCGCCAAAGGCAGATGTATCGTAATTGGTATCGTTAATAATAACGCCTGTTTTCTCTGTGCCCGGGTTACCCCATCTTATTAGTTTCATTGTAGTATGTATTTATGATGCTTTTGTAGCGATGGGTTTGAAACCCATCGCTACGGTGTTAATTATTCTGCTTTTGAACGCGCGCCGTGGACTCACCCCGCGGCTCTTCGAGCGCGACCCTCTCTTCCGCAAGCGGCAAAGAGGGTTGTTTTGCATTATTTTATTCCTCTCCCTCTTTCCGCCGAAGGCGAAGAGAGGGATGACGAGCAAAGCGATGTCAGGGTGAGTTATCGCCGCCTTATCGCTTCGCTTTTCTAATTATTCAATTTAACAAATCCCCCATCCAGCAAATAATCACAGCCGGTTACAAAACCTGCCTCGTCGCTGCATAAATACAGCGCCAGCGATGCCACTTCTTCGGGTTTGCCCATGCGGCCTATCGGCTGACTTTTTGATAGCTTGTCAAACATTTCTTCTTCCTGGCCTGCATAGTTTTTGGCGATAAAACCATCCACAAACGGGGTATGTACCCTTGCCGGGGATATGCTGTTACAGCGAATGTTGTCGGCCATATAATCGCGTGCTACAGATAGTGTCATCGCACCAACCGCGCCTTTACTCATAGAGTAGGCAAACCTGCTGGTTATACCGACTACTGCGGCTATAGATGCCATATTTAAAATAACACCACCGCCTTTTTGTTTCATTAACGGAATAGCCGCAAAAAGCGAGTTATAAACCCCTTTTACATTCACATTAAAGATCCGTGTAAAATCCTCTTCGCTGGTGTTATCGGCTACGCCTATGTGGGCTATACCGGCATTGTTAACCAGGATATCAATTACGCCAATCGTGTTATACGTTTCAACTATTTGCTGTTGGTCGCTTACATTGCAGCCGTAGCAAATTGCCTTGCCCCCATCATTTACTATTTCGTCAACGGTTTCTTTAGCGGCGTCGGCATTTAGTTCGATGATATGTACAAAGGCACCCTGTTTTCCAAAAAGTACAGATATTGCCCTGCCTATCCCACTGCCGCCACCGGTTATTACTACCGATTTTCCTTTTAAACTAAACATTGTATTTTACTGTAGACTAAAAATTTTATTCATTAACACCCACTTCTCGCCGGGCTTAGCACCGGGAATAGCCTGCTGGTATTTCCACATCAGCTGCTCCCACTCCTGCACTTTTGGATTTGCCGCATCCATAGCGCCTTTTTTGTCGAAGCTAAAATCGGCACCAGTTTCCATTATCATAAACAATCGGTTGCCGAAACGGTAAATTTCCATATCGGTTATGCCGCCACCTGTAATACTATCGTGGATCTCGGGCCAGATCTTCTCGTGATATTTCTCGTACTCCGCTATTAGTTGTGGGTCGTCAGCTAAATCTAATGCTAAACAGTATCTGCTCATGGTTAGTGTTTAAATTCAACTTTAACAGCCGAGTTATCCCCACCTTTAACAATATAACCTTTCCACCCGTACCAGGCCACAACTATAAAACAAACTAATGGTACACTGTATGAAGTCGCGGTTGAATATTTTTCGGATAACACACCCATTACATACGGCATTAGCGCCCCACCTACTATGGACATGATAATAAATGACGCTCCTTTTTTAGTATGATGACCCAGATCTTTCACACCTAATGCAAAAATAGTTGGGAACATAATAGACTCGAAAAAGAATATTGCCATTAATGCGTAAACCGACAACCATTCTTTATTAGCAATAACCACAGCGCACAGGAAAATATTTATAATTGAATATATAGTTAGCAGTTTATTAGCCGCAATTACCCGCATTAAAGCCGTACCTGCAAAACGGCCTACTGTAAATAATATCAATCCAATACCAATTAATTGCGCTCCCTTGGCGCTGCTAAGATGTAAACTACTTTCTGTACAGTAATTAATAAACAATGCTGCTACACCTACCTGTGCAGCCACGTAAAAGAATTGTGCTATAACACCATTGGTAAAATTACTATGGCTAAATAAAGGTTTCTTTATTAGTGAAGCTGACGAAACAATCTCATCCTCTTTTATCTCAGGCAATGGTGTGCGAATGAACAACCCGGCAATGATCAATACAACTACACCAATGGCGGGATAGATCATTTTAACCGAGTCTAAATTAGTACTGCCTTTATCGTCGCCAAAAAACAGGTAAGACGCTATTATCGGCCCTAAAAAAGAACCCACACCATTAAAGCATTGCGATAAGTTTAACCTCGTCGCTGATGTTTCCGGCGAGCCTAACACCGTAACATAAGGATTTGCCGCTGTCTCTAAACAGGTAAGGCCACACGCTATGATAAATAGCGCCAACAAGAAAAAGTTAAAGCTTGATTGCTGCGCGGCAGGGTAAAACAAAAATGCACCTGCGGCATATAAAAACAAACCCAGTATAATACCTTTTTTGTAACCATACTTATTCATAAAAATACCGGCGGGTAATGCAACTAAAAAATAAGCACCGAAATACGCACCTTGTAATAAGGTGGATCGACTTTTGGTGATGTTTAATGCATCTTGAAAATGCTTATTAAGCACGTCTAACAATCCATAAGCAAATCCCCATAAAAAAAA
>JACMRC010000497.1 GCA_014376655.1 Mucilaginibacter sp.
GATCTTGGCTTCGCCAAAACTTTTTTTACTTCGGTAAACCTGCACATCAGCTATATCACCGGGTACGGCTTTCTCAATAAACAGTACAAATTCATCGGCCTTGCCTACACCCTTGCCTTCTTCGGCAATATCAATAATGGCAACGTCTTCAAAAATGTGGTTATACGGTATCTTACTCATTGGGGCAAAGGTAGGGTTACATGTGCGGATGTGCAAATGTGCAGACGCACCTATCGTGTGCTAATTATAATCTACTCCATTAATATGTAATGTAGTTTTAGGGAATAGTTTTACAATACGTTTGGTTTCGGGTTCGGTTGTTGAGCCGTTAAGAGTCATATCGGCTATTTCAATATTAGCCAACTCTTCAGGAATCCGGATATTACCAAAGAAATTGATACGGAGCCTTTTTACCGGGCCAATTTTATAAAGCTCGGCCGGCACATTGTCAACATGCAATACTACGCCCTCGCCAGTCTTATTAGAAGCAACCAATCTGTTCAATATAGCTATACGCAGCGGGTCCCTCTTCCTTATCATCCAACCAATTTTGGGTTTTAGTCCAAAGGTTTTGTTACCCTGCTCCAAACCAACAAAACCAGCCCAAAGCTCAAGCGGGGTTTTTATTACGTTAGTAGTATCACGAATATCTGTACACATCAGGTCAACCTTTAACATTTCATTCGGCATTAACCTCCCAAGATTCAGTTCTTTTAAATCCAGCGTATTACCCTTTTTATCATAAGGGAAAAACTTAACTATCCAGCCGTCAACAATATCCTGTTTTGGCCCACAAGCGCCTTTTTGTGAGTGATGCGCAAACATTGCCTGCCAAAATTTTTTATCTACTTTCCCTTTTGATGCCGCTATAATTTGTTTTAATATCGGCTCCATAGCATCAACCCACCAATCCAACTCATACTTGCGTAGGGTTTCGGTTTTGGCTAATACCTGCTCCCAATCTTTGGTAGTACCTTCTAATGTTATTTTAGGGATGCCGCAGCCCCTTATCATAACCTCGTAATTAAAATAGGACTGCACCGCATTCATCAACGTAATTTGCGACGCAATTTTAGTTATGGGTGTGGTTGTGCTAAAATCGGCCGTCATGGTTTTGGTAAGTTGCGGGCCTGTAAAGCCTGCAATTTGGTCGCCAAAATCTGTAAAAGCTTTATCCCAGGGGGCATCCGGCCTGAACATATCCTCCTGGGTATTGTATACCAAAGTTTTCTTCCCTTCGAAATTCACAAATAAGCTGCGCAACTTTTCTGAATTATTGTTTACATGATTGGCAAAGCCCTGGCTAATTAATAGCCACATTATATCAGGCGAAAGTGTAAACGGATGATGATCTGCATAAGCAGCATACATCCCCTCAAAAAATGGATGAAACCCGCGGGTTACCAATGGTTGGGTTATTTCGCTTTTGGCAATAATATTGGCCTCGCCACTCGGGTCCTGATTACTGGGGTCGCCGGGTAATTTGCGGTCTTCCTTAATTAGTTTTTCTAAAAGTAGCTGGTAACTCTCAGTAGCGAAGACTTTAGTTTTAGGCGGGCTTAATTTCTCCACAACAAAAGTGCGGCCTTTTTGTGCCGATAAGTTAAAGGTGATAGTTAATAACAGTAAAATTAACAAGACGGCCTTACGCATGGCATTAGGTTTTTGGTTAAATAAATGTAGTAATATTTTCTTTTGAAAAAGGATGTTAAAAACCATCCGCAATAAACCTTCGTAATTAAGATATTACCTATTAAAATTGTTATGTATAATAAAACCGTCATAGCTGCTAATATCAAGAGTGCAAGGATGTACAGGAACTACTCGCAAGAGTATCTTGGTTTAAGGCTAAAAATTTCGCAGAACGCATATAGTAAAATTGAGTTAGGGCTTTCAAACATTAACCTGCAAAGGATCTTTGAAATTGCCGAAGTGTTTGAGGTTGAAGTATGCGACCTTATTGATACTAAAAAGCCATTTGCCATATAAGGTTAGGGCCGTTATGGTAAACGGGTATGCAGTGTAGGCCAATACGTGTATACCCGGGCTTTTTAATTGTAAAACTAATTTATAAACGCGAAACGCCCCTGTTAACAGGGGCGTTTCGCGTTTATAAATTATTCAGTACTATTTATTGTTTAACATAAGTACCCGTAAGCAGGTTTATTAAATAAATAGTTGTGCCAACTGTTAAAGTTGCCTGGTTACCGCCCTTAAATGCCAGTATGCCGGTATAGTTAAATGTACCCGCCGCAGCAGTACCGGATATGGTAATAGTAGCCGATCCGCTTACTATTTCGCGGCCCGGTTTGCTTAGCAGTACATTAGTTGCAGTTATAGTAACGTTACTGCTACCGCTTGCTTTGCCACCTACTTTTGATGTAAAAGTGCCTTTACGATTATAAGTACCGTTAACAACAAAATTGGTTGCATTGGTGGTTAAACCGGCAATGGTAACGCTTGATGTACCCACATCGGTTGATGTTAAGCGCGGACCATCAAAATTACCTTTAAAAGTTATAGCATTAACCAGGTTATCTGGCTGGCTACTGGCGTTGCAGTTTAACGTGCGTACATATTTGTAAAAAGCACTAAACGTAACCGACGAATTAGCTGTCGAGCTGAAAGTTATACTATCCGCAAGGGTAGTACCACAAGCCTGACGCGATGTGCCGGTTGCATTTACCTGCTGGCCGCCTGCGCTAACCGAATTAAGTGTTTGTGCGTTCACGCCGATATTATCAGCAACTGATGCAAAACCAAATGAATTTGCAGCAACGGAGCTTGCTGCCATGTCGGCGGCTTCGTCGGTAGTTACCGCGCTGCTGGTGGTGGCTGTTTTTTTACACGAAATGGCAAATAACAACAACGGAACAATTAAAGTGAGTTTTAACGCTTTCATAATTTTAAGGGGGTTATAGTTTACGATTTTGTTTGTTTGAGATTTCTTTGACTGTATTTAATTGTAATGGTTTATTAAAGGTATTAATAATTACAATTCTATAACGTTTATACGGATGATTTATTGGTTTTGTTTTACAAACATTTTATTTATACCCTAAATCTTAGCCACACCCGCCCCAAGCGTTTTAGCTACAACATTTAACAGGTCAGCGGGGTTTAGAAATGGCTTTTTCAGGAATGCCGAGGCTTCGCAAAGGTTGGCATAGCTTTCTATCTCCTCGTGTGCAGATACCAATATTACCGGGATGTTTTTGGTTTCTGGTTTTGAGTTTAAGATGATGCAAAGGATATGACCGTTAACTACCGGCATTTGCTCGTCCAAAATAAAACAGTCAGGTTTTAGGGCTAATAGCTCCTCAATGGTAGCTATCCGGTTAATACAAGTTACACGGTAGCCAACTTCGGTCAACAGGTATTCCATCACATCCAGCAGTTCCTGGTCGTCGTCAATAATAACAATATGTTTTTCCATTTACAGGTAGATGTTTGCAGCCTAACAGCAAATATCTACCTATTGTTTTCTTTACAGTATTTTGATATTGAGACGATTAACCACCGGTTAAAAAGTTTCGCCTGGGTGCAATTAAGCCCCTTTTTCACTTTTAAACCAACAGCTAACGTGTGGCCTTTGCTATCATATTTATATTTAGACAATTCCGGGCAACGTTTATCAAAGCAGCAGTGCAACTTTATAGCATTCCCCCTTTGAATTTTTAGCTAAAATTGCTATAATTACGCTTAACTATTTTGATTAAACTATGAATAATGATTTAACCATCTGCAGAAATTGCAGCGATGAGGTGACTGGTAAGTTTTGCGGCAATTGCGGCCAGGTGGCCAGGTTAAAAAGGGTTGATTTTCATTATGTCTCGCACGAGATACAGCATCTCCTGCATTTTGAGAAAGGTTTATTATATACTTTAAAAGCACTCCTCTTAAGGCCGGGACGCACCGTCAAAGAATTTCTTTTGGAAGACAGAAACCGCCTTGTGAAACCCGTGATATTTATTATTATCACATCATTGGTGTACACCACCATAGATCATTTCTTTCACATCGAAGCAGAGTATATTAATTACAATATAAATAACGGCCCGGTTACTACCGGTATTTTGCAGTGGATACAAAACCATTACGGCTATACCAATATTATGCTGGGCGTAGTTATTGGCCTGTGGATAAAGGTATTTTTCAAAAAGTACGCCTACAATTTCTACGAGATATTGGTACTACTATGTTTTGTAATGGGGATGGGGATGCTTTTTGCTGCTGGTTTTGCACTTGCCGACGGATTATTTAAAATTAAATTGATGCTATACGGCGGATATATAGGATCTGCTTATTGCGCATGGGCGATAGGGCAGTTTTTCGACGGAAAAAAAATAATGTCATACGTTAAATCATTAATAGCGTATGCACTTGGAATGCTAAGTTTTACTATGTCGGCCTGCCTGATAGGCCTGATAATAGATGGCTTGATGAAACATTAATTATCTACCCCTTTTTAATAATGCTTTTATACAATACAGCTTAGCTACCGACTAATCCTATTTTTCTTAATTTAATCAGGGTTGCAAATACGCAGATTTGCACATTAAGAATTTAAATTGTAATAGCCGCCTTAACCAAATAAGGCAGGATCTCTTTCTGGAAGGATACGAAGTTTTTGCGAACATCACTGTCTGATACCGATGTAAACGCGAAGCTAAACACAATGCTTTTACTGCATTTGATGAGGAAACGCATGCGTTGCTGGTAATTATCAGTCTTGCGGATTGCGGCGATACGGCTAAAGGATGCCAATAGCAGGTCCTCCAGCTCGTTACTCAGGTTCTTTAAAAAGTCCTGCGAGTTGGTGCTTTCGCGAATGAAATCCCAGCCGATGAACTCGTTACACACCGTGTAGCTTAAGCGGCAGGTTTTCATGATGAGGTTGCCCAAGTGGGTTTCTTCGTCCATTTCGGGCGCGTTGGCCGCTATCAAATCGTCCACACTTACGCGGATATAATCCATCAACAGGGTATGCAGCACGTGCTCTTTACTGTCGAAATATTTGTAAATAGTGGCTTTAGCTATCTTGGCGCGCTTAGCAATTTCGTTAACACTGGTTTTATGATACCCGAATTTTCGAAACAGTTCTTGCGCTGCACGTTTAATGCTATCTTTTATTTTGTCGGCTTCCATGTATCAGTTAGACACAAATATCTCAAAATTAGTGACATTTACTGTATATTCTTTAAGAGATTTAATAGCAGGGGCCTTAACGGGGCTGCCATCCTCTAACAACCATTTAGCACCGCTTGCAGGATCAGTACACGTTAATGTTGGATTATCTAATATTAAAGCCGATTTATTTTGCGGCAAATAGGCGCTGCACCTATCATAAGCGGCATAACCACCACCCGACCGGCGGAAAAGAATAAGCCCTGCCACACCATAACCACTAATAATTACGGCACCACCGGGATTATGCAAAGCGTTAAGCGCCGGGTTTAACAAAGCCATCTGGAAGTTTACAGATACATTGGGGACATAATCGCTGGATTTACCACAAGCAAAGCAACATAGTATAAGCGCCGTTATTATCCCTAATTTTTTGATCATCTATATAATTTCAGTCTTGAATTGTTTCAGAAAACGTTCGTCGTTCTCGCTAAATAAACGCAGATCGCGGATAACATATTTTAAGTTGGCTATCCGTTCCATACCCATACCAAACGCAAAGCCGGTAAATTTCTTACTGTCTATACCGCAATTCTCTAAAACGTTAGGGTCTACCATTCCGCAGCCCAATATCTCAACCCAACCACTGTATTTACACATGTTACATCCCGCGCCTTTACAAATGGTGCATGATACATCCATTTCGGCAGATGGCTCGGTAAACGGAAAGTAAGACGGGCGGAAACGCACTTGCGTACCCTCGCCGTACAACTCTTGTACAAAGTGATAAAGCGTTTGCTTCAAATCAGCAAAAGATACATTCTCGTCTATATACAAACCTTCAACCTGGTGGAAGAAACAATGCGCACGGGCCGATATAGCCTCATTACGGTAAACACGGCCAGGCATAATAGCGCGGAACGGTGGTTTGCCGTTCTCCATCATCCTAACCTGTACAGATGAGGTATGCGTACGCAAAGCGATATCATCCTTACCTTCATTTTTCTTGATGAAGAAGGTATCCTGCATATCACGGGCAGGGTGTTCTTCGGGGAAGTTTAATGCCGAGAAGTTATGCCAATCGTCCTCAATCTCCGGCCCTTCGGCAACGTTAAAGCCCAGGCGCTTAAATATGTCTATGATCTCGTTACGTACCAACGATAAAGGATGGCGCGACCCCACCTGGAAATTATCACCGGGTAAAGTTAAGTCGATTTCGGATTTCGGATTTTCGATTTCGGATTTAAAAGATTCCTGTAATTCCTGGTATTTAGCCTCGGCCAGTTGTTTAAACTGGTTCAATACTTTGCCAAACGTGCGTTTCTCTTCAGGGCCAACGGTTTTAAAGTCTTCGAAAAGATCCTTAATTAATCCCTTGGTACCTAAAAATTTTATACGGAACGTTTCCAGCTCATCCGCGTTAGTGGGTGAGAAGGCGTTGATCTCGGCAGTGTATTGATCTATTTTTTCTTGCATTATAGTGTTCTTAAAAATTGCTCAGCTGTTAAAACCGGGATCGGAAATTTTTTATAATGTTTAATATTTCTGCTGATGATCAGGTCGCATTGATTTTTTTCAGCAATAAAATATTGGACGGTATCTTCAAAATCGGCATGGTCGCTATCCAAGGCTTTTTTAATATCATCTGATTCAAAAGCTAACGGATCTACAATTTGAGCCAATACTTTAAGTTGCTCCTTTGCGATCTGCCTGTTAAAATTCTTTGCTACCATATAATGAATATTAGCAAAGATCAAAGTTGACGTTTGTAAACTCACAACTTTATTTAACCCTTGCTGTAAAAGTATTTGGCTGAATGGCTCGAAAGGTTGTCGCCGTAACAACAGATCAAGCAAAACATCACTATCAACAAAGATCTTTTTATAGGCCATGCTTTTCTTTTAGGTATTCATATTTTGCATCCCACAAAGTAATGTTATCAGGATATTTGCCTTTTAGCATCCCAGTTAAGGATAAAATCTCATCTGATATTTTTATGTCCTTATATTTTTCAAGCACCGGATTCGTCTTTTCTCTTTTTTTGGCAAAGTCAGTAAGCAATGTCTTAAACAACTTAGAAACACTAATGTTATCTGCTGATGCTATGCTTTTCGCCAACAAAATAGTTTCGTCATCCGCACTCAAGGTTAATTTTGTAGTTGCCATATCAACGTGATTTTTATACGTACAAATATAAAAAAACCATACGTATTATTTTATTACTTCCAACTCTTTACCCACTTTAGTAAATGCTGCAATAGCTTTATCCAAATGCGCCACATCATGCGCGGCAGAGATCTGCACACGGATACGTGCCTTACCCTGTGGTACAACAGGGTAATAAAACCCGATAACATAAATACCCTTTTCCAACATTTTGGCGGCAAACTGCTGCGCTAATTTGGCATCATATAACATAACAGGCACTATTGGATGCACACCCGGTTTAATGTCAAAACCCGCGTCGGTCATCGCTTTGCGGAAGTATTGCGTATTGCTTTCCAGCTTATCGCGCAATTGCGTGGTTTCGCTCAGCATATCCAGTACCGCTATTGATGCACCGGTTATCGCCGGAGCCAACGTGTTTGAGAATAAATATGGTCTTGAACGCTGGCGCAGCATATCAATAATTTCTTTCCTGCCGGATGTAAATCCACCTGACGCACCGCCCAATGCTTTACCTAACGTGCCGGTAATAATATCTATCTTACCCATTACGTTATGATGCTCGTGCGTGCCACGGCCGGTTTTACCCATAAAGCCCGAGCAGTGACTTTCGTCTATCATTACTAAAGCATTATATTTTTCGGCAAGGGCGCACACTTTATCAAGCTGAGCGATTGTGCCATCCATAGAGAAAGCGC
>JACMRC010000498.1 GCA_014376655.1 Mucilaginibacter sp.
CCCCCTACCGTTTGTAGCCGGAGCTGCCGAGGGTGTGGCCGAACCTAAGATCCCTAACATGCGCGGCATTATGTCGGCACGTACAAAACCTTTGGTTGTTGTTGAGCCTGTTGAGGTAAAAACAAATTCAGAGATCATCAGTTATGAAACACCGGCCCCACGCGGACAGGTAAAATTGGTTGCTGCCGATGACGCTGCTAAATTAATTGAATTGCTACATACCGAAGCGAAGGTTATATAATTACTAAGAAACACAAACTATGTCAGTTTTAATATATGCGGAAAACGCAGATGGCAAATTCAAAAAATCAACTTTTGAAGCAATAAGCTACGCCCGCGCCATTGCCGATCAAAATAACACTACGCTTACCGCAATTTCTATAGGTGATGTCAGCGTCGACGAGCTAAACACGCTTGCTAAATACGGTGCCGATAAAATATTAAATATAGCCAACGCACTGTTAAAGAACTTTGTTAACCAGGCTTATGCATCAATCATTGCCGAAGCTGCTAAAAAAGAAGGCGCGGATGTTATAGTATTATCCAATTCGTTTTCGGGTAGAGGATTAGCACCGCGTTTGGGTGTTAAGTTAGATGCCGGTGTAGTTGATGGCGCAGTTGCTTTACCGGAACAAACCGGTGGTAATTTCACGGTTAAAAAAACAGCTTTTTCGGGCAAAGCTTTTGCAACGGTTCAATTAACATCAGCTAATAAAGTTATTGCGCTTATACCCAACTCCTACAAGATAGTTGAGGTTGCCAAACCCGCCAATGTTGAAGACTTTAACGTTGAAACAAAACCGTCGGACTTTAAAGCAATGCTGAAAGAGATGGTAAGATCGCCAGATAAAGTTACCTTACCCGATGCCGAGATCGTTGTATCGGGCGGCCGTGGCTTAAAAGGGCCAGAAAATTGGGGAATGATAGAAGAACTTGCCGACCTGTTAGGCGCTGCTACCGCGTGTTCAAAACCGGTGTCGGATGCTGGCTGGAGGCCACATAGCGAACATGTTGGACAAACAGGTATAGCTGTCAGTCCAAATTTGTATATTGCAATAGGAATTTCGGGGGCTATACAGCATTTGGCTGGCGTAAGCTCATCAAAAGTAATAGTGGTAATTAACAAAGAAGCAGAGGCTCCTTTTTTTAAGGTGGCCGATTATGGCATAGTTGGCGATGCCTTTGAAGTGGTACCAAAATTAATAGCAGCTATTAAAGAACATAAAGGATCGGCATAAGGATCGGTAGCGATGGGTAATAACATGAAAAAAATAAAGCTTGATATAGTTGGCTTGTCTTACAGCCAAACACAGTCGGGCGCGTATGCATTGGTTTTGGGCGAAGTAAGCGGAAGGCGCAGGCTACCCATTATTATAGGCAGTTTTGAGGCCCAGGCTATCGCCATAGAGATTGAGAAAATGACCCCAAGCAGGCCGTTAACGCACGATCTGTTTAAAAGCTTTGCCGAAGCCTATCATATTATGGTACAGGAGGTTATAATTTACAACCTTGTTGATGGCATTTTTTATTCAAAACTGATATGTAGTGATGGTAAAAAGGTAATGGAGATAGATGCTCGTACGTCCGACGCTATTGCCATAGCGGTAAGGTTTGAATGCCCTATTTTCACCTACGAGTTCATCCTTTCAAGCGCTGGTATTGTAATTGAAGGCAACGATTTTGTTTATCTTGAAAACATTACCGAAACTCCCGAAGAAATAACGCCGGTTACGTCGGCCACTACTGGCTTTTCTGCTTTAAGCACCGAAGAATTAAAAACTAAGCTACAGGAAGCCCTCACCGAAGAATCATACGAGAAAGCGGCCAAGATCCGCGATGAGTTAAACAGAAGAAAAGCTTCTTAATTATTCTACCACAATGCAAAAAGTTTTTTTGATTGTCTGCTTCGTTATCTGTATTTGTTCGTGCAAGCCAAAATCAGTTTGGACTGAACAATATGAGCATAAACAATACCGGCAAATTGATCTAAGCCTTATGCAGGGGCTGCCAGACAATACTAAAAGGAAACAACTGGTTCATTTTCTCATAGAAAGGCTAAAATCAGAACTCCCTGCCGGAGTTGAATCAATATCAATAGACAGTTTAAAAAGACTAAGCTCAGAATTAGCAAAAGAGTATGCATACGCTCATAAAGGCGAGATTTCAGGCTTAGTGCCTCATCGGGTTGTTTGGACGAAAGAGCTTGAAAATAACATACGGGAGGCTTTTTTAAAAGACGCAGGCAAAGAAGAATTGCCTATGCAAACCAAAGGCTGCAATTGCATGATAGCGAAACTAAAAACCATCTATCCCGATTCGGCAACAGTTCCCTTTCCTAAAGATACATTAGCCAAAGTAGCATTTCAATGCCGCAATGAATTGCTTGGCAGCGACTCGAAAAATCAGCGCTAATTATATTATATAATAAATAGCGCGTCCTAAATTCTAAATCCTTTATTCTTTCCTTTTATTTCATTACTTTCAGACTTTAAAATTAACTGGTAGTAATTGATTTAAACCCGGCTGTATGAATATTAAGCTTCGCCTGATACTGATGAATTTTATGCAATTTTTTATATGGGGAGCGTGGCTGCTTACCATAGGTGCATATTGGTTTCAAAACAAACATTGGTCGGGCGCACAATTCGGGGTTATATTTTCTACCATGGGTATTTCGGCTATTTTTATGCCGGCCATTACCGGGATAATTTCAGACAAATTCATCAATGCCGAAAAGTTATACGGCACCATGCACATCCTGGGTGCTTGTGTACTTTTTTCGCTACCACTGGTAAAAGATCCTACAACGTTTTTCTGGGTGATGTTATTGAACATGATATTCTATATGCCAACGCTATCATTATCAATAACGGTTGCATACTCGGCTTTAAAAAACAGCAATATTGATATTGTTAAAGAGTACCCTCCTATCCGCATTTGGGGTACCATCGGCTTTATTGTGGCTTTATGGGCAGTTAGTTTAACCCATAACGAAACATCATCTAATCAATTCTATATAGCATCGGCAGTGTCACTGGCATTGGGCATCTATTCTTTCACCCTTCCAAAATGCCCGCCGCTGTTAAATAAAGTTGATAATAAAACCTTTGCCAGCTCATTAGGTTTAAACGCTTTCGCGTTATTTAAAAGCCCAAAGTTTGCTATCTTTTTTGCGTTCTCGTTGTTGTTAGGCGCTGCTTTACAACTTACGAATGCTTACGGCGACACTTATATCCACGATTTTAAAAACGTCGCGGCTTATTCAGACACCATAGCGGTAAAATATCCGGCAATTATTATGTCGATATCACAGATCTCAGAAACGCTTTTCATCCTGGCTATACCGTTCTTTTTGCGCAGGTTTGGTATTAAATACGTAATGTTGTTTAGTATGCTGGCGTGGGTATTACGTTTTGGTTTATTTGCATTTGGTAATCCAGCGGATGGTTTATGGATGATCGTACTATCATGCATTGTATACGGTATGGCGTTTGATTTCTTTAATATATCAGGCTCATTATTTGTGGAAACACAAACTACACCCGAAATTAGGGGCAGTGCGCAAGGTTTATTCATGATGATGGTTAACGGTTTTGGTGCCCTATTTGGAAGCTTTGCCAGCGGTGTTATTATCGACAAGTTTTATACCTTTAGCGACCAGAGTAAAGACTGGCACGGCATCTGGCTTTGTTTTGCGGCGTATGCCTTAGCTATTGCAATTGTTTTCCCGTTTGTGTTCAGATATAAGCATAATGCGGCTTTGGCACATGCTATAAAGCACGCTTAATTAATATTATTTACCTATTACCTTGCTCCTGTTATTTAGGAGTTATATTAACTGATGAAAAAACATTATCGCCACGAAAACGATTGTGCCAACTGCGGTGCTCAACTACAGGGCAAATTTTGCCATGTTTGCGGGCAGGAAAATTTAGAGCTGAGGGAAAACTTCGGCCACATGATGAACCATGCCATCAGCGACTATTTCCATTTTGATCACCAGTTCTTCAATACTTTAAAACCCTTATTACTGAAACCCGGTAAGTTAACTATGGAGTACATGGCCGGCAAACGGGTAAGTTACCTGCATCCGGTAAAAATGTACATTTTTATTAGTTTGATCTATTTCCTGGTGCTTTTTCAAAGTGGGTTTAAACCTGTTAAAGTAACGCAGACTGATAGTAAAACCGACAAAAAAGAACTAATAAAATCCAATAAAAAATTAGACAGCCTTTCTAAAGACCCCAATATGCCCGGCTTTGCAAGAAGCCTTGTTAAAAACGCAAAAGAAAAAAGTGATTCGGCAATTAAAAAAGCTGATGAAGAGCAAGATAATGCCATATCGCACAAAAAGAAAAAAAGAAACAACATCAATATTATAGGTTGGGATCGGGATGAACAATCTGATAAAAACGACACTACTTACAGCCTATACTTAGCATCTCAAAGTAAATTAACCGTTGATAAACGGGATGGCTTTTTCAAGAAGTATATCAGGAAACGGGAGTTTGAGTTGCGAAACAGCGGCAAGGATATACAGGAAATATTAATAGAAGGTGTTAAACACAACACACCTAAAATGATGTTTTTATTACTACCGTTGTTTGCCTTATTATTAAGATTGACTTTTTGGAAAAACAAGAAGTTTTATGTTGAACATCTTATATATTCCTTCCATTTTCATTGCTTCTTATTCTTGTTTTTAACGCTCATTATGTTAGCGCAAATGGCTCTTCCTACAAATTGGGATACCTTAAGAGACCTGCTTTATTGGTTTGCCACGCTAACTATTATGTGGTATATATACAGATCATTACGCGTCGTTTATAACCGATCAAGATGGAGAACGATATCAAAAATGATAGGGCTATCAATGAGCTATACGTTTGTCTTTAGCTTTTGCATGGTGGTATTGGTAATATTTGTTGCTCTGTTTGATTAAGGCTAAAATAACTTATAAGCCAACGACAAGTTAAACAAATTGATCTTAGTTGATCCTGTACCATAATCCTGTTTGCTTAAACCAGCTTCGTAACGCAAATCAACAGATAAACTACGGATATCAACACCTGTACCAACTTGCCACGCGTAGTTCTGATTTTTATAGTTCAGTGAAGTTATACTACCTGCTGCCGATCCATAATTTTGATCTTTATTAATAGCAAACGACACTACCGGGCCGGTGTAAAACCTTGCACCAAAACCAAATGCGCCAATTTTGCCCCCAATTAACAAAGGCACATCAACGCTGGTAAATTTACGGTCGATACCATCAACAGTTACATTTTTACCGGTTACATAAGCTTCCGGCTGAAAGTTAAAACCTAAAGCCCCAAATCTCATCCATATCCCTCCTAAATAACCCGCGTTATTACTACTGGCAAATGTGCCGTTTTTTGAAAGGCTGGTTAAATTCATTCCGCCTTTAATACCGAATTGAAAGCTTGGGATAACCTGGGCTTTGGTTATAGATAGAGTTGCTATGCAAATGGTTAAAGTAAGTATTAGTTTTTTCATGGTTTGTGGTTTTAAGATTTTTCAAAACTAAATAAAAATTGTCATTTCGAGCGAAGCGATAAATCTTATACATCATAATAGACGATATCTATAGCGTACAAGATTCCTCCTCGTACCTCTTTCGGAATGACAAAAGCGGGTACTTAGGTCTGTATCACCCCTACATTAAATGCCTTTTCAATAGGCGCATGGTTTGCTGCTTCTATACCCATTGATATAATTGTGCGGGTCTCTAACGGATCAATAATACCATCAACCCAAAGCCGGGCGGCGGCATAGTATGGGGTGGTTTGGGCGTTGTACCTATCAGTAGTTGCCTTTAATAGTTCGGCTTCTTTTTGTTCATCAATATCCTCGCCACGAGCTTTCATCCCCGCTGCCTGCATTTGTACCAACGTTTTAGCAGCTTGCGAGCCACCCATTACTGCTATTTTGGCCGAAGGCCAGGCATAGATCAACCTTGGATCGTAAGCCTTGCCGCACATAGCATAGTTGCCCGCACCGTACGAATTACCTATAATAAACGTAAACTTAGGCACTACCGAATTAGCTACAGCATTAACCATTTTAGCGCCGTCTTTTATAATGCCTCCCTGCTCCGACCGGCTGCCTACCATAAAGCCGGTAACATCCTGCAAAAACACCAACGGTATTTTCTTTTGGTTGCAGTTCATAATAAAACGTGTTGCCTTATCTGCCGAGTCGGAATAGATCACACCGCCAAACTGCATTTCGCCTTTTTTTGATTTAATAACCTTGCGCTGATTAGCCACAATACCAACCGCCCAGCCATCTACCCTACCTAAGCCGCAAATAATAGATTGACCGTAACCTTCTTTATATTCCTCAAATTCAGAATTATCTAACAGTCGTAAAACTATCTCGCGCATATCGTAGGCTTTCTCGCGGTTATCAGGTAAGATACCGTAGATGTCCTTCATGTTTAGCTTAGGCGTGATTGGTTTTATGCGGTCAAA
>JACMRC010000499.1 GCA_014376655.1 Mucilaginibacter sp.
CTACCGAAAGCCAGTTCCAGTTTGTACAGAATGTGCCATGGATAAACCTTGATCTGGGCAGCATGGGCCGCATCCAGATGAATTATTTTGTGGGGGTTGACGGTATATCTATCACACTATTAGTAATGGCATCGTTGGTATTGGTGATAGCTGCGTTGGCATCGTGGGAGATCAAAAGTAACCTCAAAGGTTTCTTTGTACTATTCCTGATATTGGATATGGCGGTGATAGGTGTATTTTGCTCGCTGGATTTCTTCCTGTTCTATATTTTCTATGAATTAATGCTGTTGCCATTATACTTTCTTATAGGAATGTGGGGCGGGGTAAGGCGCGAGTACGCGGCTATAAAATTCTTCCTGTATACTTTAGCGGGCTCGGTATTTATGTTGCTGGTGATGATAGGCCTATACCTATCCGTAACCGACCCGACAACCGGCAATCATACGTTTAATATGGTACAAATGATGAACCCGGCAAACTACGGTCAGGGTTCCATATTCGCTGCCGCGAGTAATTACACCGTATTTGGTATTCATGCCCGTACACTTGGGTTTATCATATTGTTTATTGCTTTTGCTATTAAAGTTCCCATAGTGCCATTACACACCTGGCTGCCCGATGCACACGTTGAAGCACCTACACCGGTATCAATTATATTAGCTGCTATCCTGTTAAAAATAGGGGGGTACGGTATCATAAGGGTATGTTTGGGGATATTTCCCGATGTAGCGGCTTCAGGGGCGTTCTGGCTGGGTTTATTAGGCGTTATCTCTATCTTGTATGGTGCATTAAATGCGTTGGCCCAGCGCGATCTAAAGCGGGTTATCGCCTATTCATCTGTATCGCAAATGGGCTTTGTATTGTTAGGCATAGCCTCGCAAACTGCCGAGGGTTTAAGTGGTGCCATAATACAAATGGTAAGCCACGGCTTCTTATCAACCATGTTGTTCTTCCTGGTAGGTGTTGTTTACAACCGCGTGCATGACAGGGATATTTATAATTTCCGTGGGTTAGGAACATTGATGCCAAAGTATACGGTATTTATAATGATCGCGTTTTTCGCCTCATTAGGTCTGCCGGGATTTTCGGCGTTTATTGCCGAGGCGTTTACATTGGCGGGAGCATTTAAATCGCCAACGGCAAATGGCTTGTTGCCTTATTGGATGGCCGTATGTGGCGCGGTTGGCATACTGCTAAGTGCCTGCTACTTTTTATGGACATTACAACGTGTGTTTTTTGGCCAGCCAAACTTAAAAGGCGGCGAGGTTTGGAAAACAGCCTTAACCGACCTTAACACCCGAGAAATAATTACCTTATTGCCATTGGCCATATTGGTATTGGTATTAGGCGTTATGCCATCATTGGTATTTAGTAAGATCAATGATTCGGTATTGGCGTTGGTGCAATTTTTACAGCTAAGTAAATAACCATGCACGAACTACTGCCATATATTAATCAGCAACTCACCGGTATTTTAGGCGATATACAATATTTTATCCCCGAGATCTACCTGTCGTTGTTGTTTATTGTGGTATTGGTTACTGACCTGCTATTCGGGCGCAATTCTGAGAAGCTATGTCGTATAGTAGCCTGCGCCGGTATTTTATTGGTGATAACAAAAGATATTGCGCAATTACCTTTAATAGGCGATAGGTTGCAATTGCTTTTTAGCGGTATGTTGCTGCAATCGCATACATCAATAATATTCAGGCTGATCATTGATGCCTCTGCATTTTTGCTGTTGTTGTATTTTGCCTGGGACGAGCCACTTAAATCGCACCGCAAAAAACTATCTGATCTTTATTCAATAACCATAGCCGCAGTCTTCGGACTGCATTTAATGACGATGGCAGCAAACCTGTTATCAATTTATTTGGGTATCGAGTTTGTATCTATCGCATCATACTTATTAGTTGCCTACCGGTCCGAGAATGCTTTTAGTACCGAGGCAGGGTTGAAGTATGTATTATTCGGCGCGACTGCGTCGGCTATGATGTTATATGGCATTTCGTTGTTGTATGGTTTTACGGGTACATTAAATTTATTCGACCCCAATTTTATTACAGGGCTTTTGCATGTTAATGCGGCAGGTACAGCATTTGCCTTGGTATTAATATTGGTAGGCATTGGCTTCAAGCTAACATTTGTACCCATCCACTTTTGGGTGCCCGATGTTTACGAGGGCGCGCCAACACCGGTTACCGCATTTTTATCAACAGTACCAAAAATTGCAGCCTTCGTATTACTGATTAACTTTTTAACGCCATTTATTATCTCCCCGCAATGGAAGGCATTTGATTTTGGTTTGTACCTTTCGGCAATTGGCATTGCTACCATGATAGCCGGCAACTTTGCTGCCGTAATGCAGAACAACGCTAAACGAATGCTGGCTTATTCGAGCATTGGGCATACAGGCTTTGCCTTAATGGCCGTTGTCACTTTTAACGGGCAAGGTATAAAAGCATTAGAATATTATTTGGCTGTATATGTTATAGCTAACATTGGCGCATTAATGCTGGTAACCTACTTTAACAAAATCACCGGGTCGGAAGATGTAAACACTTATAGAGGTTTAGGCTTAAAATACCCTGCGGCATCAATTTGCTTTGTAATTATCCTTATTTCATTAACCGGATTACCGGTAACTGCAGGTTTTACGGGTAAAGTATTCGTGTTTTCGGCGGTTTACAGCGTTTACCAGGCAAATCATAACATTTGGTTACTGCTTTTAACCATAACCGGTGCTGTTACTACATTAGTATCGTTGTTTTATTATATCAAAATCCCGCTAAACCTGTTTTTAAAACGAACAGATTCAATATCCGAGCCAATATCTCAGCCAAATTATATATTGATCACTTCGATAATTATATCGGTTGTATTAGTATTATTGGGGATTTTCCCTAATTGGTTGATGCAATTTCTATAAAAACAGGCAAAATACCACTTTTTTAACAAAAATTTAACATTTATTTCATTTATTTATGATATTAATCATAAATTCAGCCGTTTTTTAAAATTATTCTTTAATATTTCTATGAAGCGTTATTTTCCGTTTGCTCTAATCGTTTTTATTCTTGCATTAACTTTTATTTTCCCGTCGGTCGAATTTAAAAATACCGGCACCTCGTATTTTAATACCGGGGATATAGCCTGGATGTTAATGTCGACAGCATTAGTTTTGATCATGACCCCGGGACTTGCGTTTTTTTATGGCGGTATGGTTAACAAAAAGAATGTGATCTCTACCATGTTGCAAAGCGTTATCTGTATGGTCATCATTACCGTAATGTGGGGCATATTTGGATTTAGCTTGGCCTTTGGCGATAGTTTCCACGGCATAATTGGTAATCCATCAACCTACTTTATGATGAAGGGCATGTTGGGCGATTCAAGCTGGAAACTTGCACCTACTATACCTTTATTGCTGTTTGCAATGTACCAGCTAAAGTTTGCTATTATAACCCCCGCGCTTATAACAGGTGCATTTGCAGAACGGATCCGTTTTAACTCGTATATCATCTTCTTATGCTTATTTAGCATCTTTATTTTCTCGCCATTGGCACATGCAACCTGGCACCCGGATGGTATACTATTTAAACTGGGCGTGCTTGACTTTGCTGGCGGTACCGTTGTACACATGTCTGCAGGTTGGGCGGCATTAGCATCAGCCTTGTATTTAAAGAAAAGAAACGAGCCAAGCCACGCCCCGGCGCGTATTACCTATGTATTAATTGGTACCGGCTTATTATGGTTCGGTTGGTTTGGATTTAACGCGGGGTCGGCAATGGGGGCCAACCATTTAGCGGTTACAGCGCTTGCTACAAGTACCACAGCCTCTGCAGCCGCAGGTTTAACCTGGATATTTTTTGATATGCTGCGCGGACGTAAACCATCGGCAATGGGCACCTGTATTGGTGCGGTCGTGGGTTTGGTAGCTATTACACCGGCGGCAGGTTATGTATCTATCCCGCATTCGCTGGCTATTGGTATCATATCATCGGTTGTAAGTAACCTGGTTGTAGAGTGGCGCACAGGTACATCTATTGATGATACGTTGGATGTTTTCCCTTGCCATGGTGTTGGTGGTATGGTAGGTATGTTGCTTACCGGCGTATTTGCTAA
>JACMRC010000500.1 GCA_014376655.1 Mucilaginibacter sp.
ACCGCATACTGGGCCGGATATTTTGGGACGAACGCGCATTATCGCAGATCCCGCCGTATGTACACGCTATATCTAAACAAGGCATGGTTGACGCTGCGCGGTCTGAAACCGTATTGGTAAACGCCCCGCACGGCGATTACGTTTTTAGCATTACCACCAAAAACAACAAAGACCAAAGCTGGACAGCCAACAACGAGGCCGAGCAGCTGATCCGTAAGATCTCGGCCCTGCTATACCATTATTACGAGCCTAAGGATAAATGGGTACCCGCCGAAGGCGTGGCTAAGTATATGCTTAATGAGTAACCGTTCCCGAAAACTTTAGCTAAATTTCTACTTTATCCTTATTATTGCCTTAATGGGCTTTCTGCATCTGTCCGGCTTGGGCAAAGTACATTTTCATGAATACGGTAAAGGGCAAAAACCAATGCTTGCCTTCCACGGCTATGGCATGACGGGGAAGCAGTTCCATGTGCTGGAAAAATCCATTTTGAAGGATTACCACATTTACGGTTTCGATCATTTTTTTCATGATGAAAGTAAGATAGACGACTGGACCGAGCAGCAGATAATTACCGGCATGCCCAAAGCCATGGTAAAGGCGTATGTGGAGGAGTGGTTTAAGATCTACGGCAGGCAGCGTTTCTCGGTAATGGGCTATTCTATAGGTGCCAACCTGGCGCTGATATTAGTTGAAGAATATGCCGACCTGATAGACGAAATTATTTTAATGGCACCCGATGGGTTATCGGTTTATAAAGGCTTCCATTTTTTAATGCATAACTCGTTTGGCCGCTTGTTTTTTAAGCGGATAACCAAAAGCAATTGGCTGGCAACATCCATGCTTAATTTCCTTAAAAAAGTGCGCTTTATTGATGCCGGCCTTTACCAAATTGGTTACAGCGAAATGGACACCCCGAAAAAGCGACTGGATGTTTATTATACACTTAACCTCATCAGGCTGTTAAAGCCCGATACCGAGAAGATAGCGGCGCTCATTAATCAGCATAAAATACCTTGTAAATTGATATTTGGGCAACACGATAATTTGTTCCCTAAAAGCGCGGCGCTGCCGTTTATACAAAAACTAAACAATGCCGAGGTGCATGAGTTACCTTTAGGCCATTGGCTGGTTATACCGGCTCTTGACGAATATTTAGCTAATTTTGAGATATGATACCCTCGCGCCGAACCAAGTTTGCCAGCTATTTATTTTACCGCTATGTAAGGTGGTGGATGGGGCGTAAGTTTAACGTTATCCGGCCTATGCCGTTTACGCCAAAGCCTGGGCATTCTGTATTTCTGCTCATTAATCATTTTAGCTGGTGGGATGGCTTTTTTGGCAACTACATGGCCGATACCAACCTGGGCCGTAAGTTCCACATCATGATGCAGCATGATCATTTCATGAAGCACTTTTACTTTAAATATATAGGCGCGTTCTCCATGAAAAAAAGCTCGCGCGATATGGTGGAGTCGTTAGCTTTTACGGCTAAGTTATTGAGCGATCCGGAGAATATGGTGGTTGTATTTCCGCAAGGCGAACTTTGCTCTAATCATGTAACCCATGTTAATGTAGAAAAAGGGATAGAGCGCATTATTAAACAAATAAAGGGCCCTTGCCAAATTGTTTATGCCTGCACGTTGATTGAATATTTTGAGAGCCTTAAGCCATCGGCCTATATCCATTTATATGATTGCGGTGTAGCCGGCGAAGTACCGTTTGATACCCTGGTTGAAAATATTAACACTTTTCATACCCAGGCGTTAAAAGACCAGGTAAATATGGAGCATTAAATGATCTACCCTAAAAAAAATATTATTTTTAAATGGAGCGTTCATGCCTATGTATACTGGTTAACTATTCGCAAATTTAAGGAGATCAATTTTAATACGATATCTGTTGATAAACACAAATCAGTATTATTAATAGCCAACCATTTTAGCGCCTGGGATACTGTTGTGCTGTTCTGGATAAACCGCAAGCTGCTAAAAAAGAAGTTTCATGTAATGATGCTGGAGAGCACCGCTATAAAAGAGCCATTCTTAAAATACGCCGGTGGCTTTTCGATCAATAAAACATCAAAAGACATGATCCACTCGCTTGATTTTGCGGCGAAGCTTTTAGATGACCCGGATAACCTGGTGCTGATATTCCCGCAGGGAAAGATCTATTCTAACATGGTGAGCGAGGTGGTATTTGAAAAAGGGATTATGCAGGTTATAAAAAAAGCAGCGGGTAAATTTCAGTTGATATTTGCTGCTACCTTTATTGAAAATTTCGACAACTTTAAACCGGTTGCCAACACATCTTTAAAAACAGGTATAGCTAATAGTTTTAATACTATATTAGATTTGCAGGAAGCCTACCAGCAGCATTATACCCAAAGCCGCCAACAACAAATACAAATAATTAAACAGTGATAATTGTAATAGCCGTTACGTTCTTCTTTATTATTCTGCGGTTTGCGGTAACACTGTTTAATTTTATATCAGACCCAAAACTGCGCCGTGTTAACCGGCATTATGACGACCTGGTTTCTATCCTTATCCCGGTACGCAACGAAGAGGGAAATATCTTATCGCTACTGCAATCCATCAAAAAACAAGACTATCCAAATTACGAGGTATTGATACTTGACGATGAGTCGACAGATAACACCTATAAAGTTTGCGCCGATTTTGCCGCAAAACATTCAAACTTCCGGATTATTAAAGGCCAAAAACTACCGCATGGCTGGTTGGGTAAAAACCATGCCTGCCACCAATTAGCTAATGAGGCCAAAGGGAACTTCTTTTTATTTGTAGATGCTGATGAACAGGTAAGCGTGGGGCTAATAAATAGCGCCATACACCGCATGCACGCCAACAAATTAAGCCTGCTAAGCTTATTCGCCAACCAGCAAATGCAAACCAAGGGCGAG
>JACMRC010000501.1 GCA_014376655.1 Mucilaginibacter sp.
GCTGTTCCATAGTGATGGCTCACACTCACGCCCTGATGTAGTTTCGGCTCGTTGCCCGTTCACGGTTATGCGTAAATAGATTGGAACACGGCCATTTTCGTAATTTTTTGGCTTTTTCAAATAGAAAAGCAAACTGAAATTAGTTTTCATAATGTTTTAGCATTAAAAGTGAAACAAAATTAAGCTTGCAATCTGCTGTACACAAGATGTTCATTTATTGAACAGGTTGATAATCAAAATGATAAGTCGTTTTGGTGAGTAAGGTTTTCAGAAAGTCAACTCACCGAATTACTCACCTTGCAAATGCGAAAAGATGGGTAAATAGTAACATTTAACTATAAAAGAAATGCCTGCAATCGTGTGATTTGCAGGCATTTACTCTGTTTTGATACTAAATTCAGTGGAGCCGGAGGGATTCGAACCCTCGTCCAAACATGGTACAAGATATGCTTTCTACGTGCTTAGCATCTGTTTAATTGTAGGGAAGGGGAAGGTCAGCTGCTTACCTGTACCGTCTTCCGTAGGTGTTTTGTTTCGCCTGCTATGCACACCGTTAAGCAGGCTAGTTTCATTTTTCGATGCCCCGGTTGCCGATCCAATAAAACGGAGAACCGGCGGGACAAAAGCTAGCTAAATTCTAAATTAAGCAGCTAAGGCGTAGTTATTTTCGCCATTTGTGATTTTGAACGTTCAGATTTAAGCGCTAATTCATCCAACGCGCTGCATGCTTACATACTCATCTCCATCCTGTCAATTCCGGTCGACCCCATTTTTGTAGAGTTGCACTGTTTAGTGGCAGTAGCAGATTATAGAACAACAAAGATACGATTTCAGTTTGCAGTTATTGGTGTGTAGTTTGCTTTTTTTTGATCCTACAAACTGTCAACTGCCAATTGCTTACTGTTAACTGTTCTTCCCGGGTAAACCTTTAAGGCTTCCTCTAAACAGATCATTGCTTTTGCCAGATCCTCATTGTTTAAAACGTAGGCCAGGCGCACTTCTTTTAAACCAGCACCGGGTGTGCTGTAAAACCCGGTAGCCGGGGCCATCATAACGGTTTGGTTCTCGTAGCTAAATTCTTCCAGTATCCATTGGCAAAACTTGTTCGAATTATCAATAGGTAATTGCGCCATCACATAAAATGCGCCGCCCGGGTTAGGGCAATACACGCCCTCCATACGGTTAAGGGCACTAACAATAGTGTTGCGGCGGGTAGTGTATTCTGCTTTTACCCGGTCAAAATATTCGTCAAGGGTGTCTATAGCAGCCTCGCCTGCAATTTGCTCAACCAGGCCGGGACTAAGACGAGCCTGTGCAAATTTTATAGCTGTTTCCCAAAATTTACGATTTTTGCTAATAATACAACCCAATCGTGCCCCGCAGGCACTGTAACGTTTACTAACGGTATCAATTATAATTACGTTTTCTTCTAACCCATCCAAATGCATGGGCGATACAAAAGGCTGGTTGCCATAGCAAAACTCGCGGTAAGCCTCATCCGCAAACAGGTAAAGATCATGTTTTAAAACCAGTGCTTTAAGCGCTTCCATTTCCTCGCGCGAGTACAGGTAACCGGTAGGGTTGTTAGGGCTGCAAATAAATATTGCGCGAGTCCGGTCAGTTATGTTTTTTTCAAACTCGCTGATAGGGGGTAATGCAAACCCATTTTCGATATATGACATAATGGGCCTTACTATAACATCATTTTGGCTGGCAAAACCATTGTAGTTGGCGTAGTACGGTTCGGGCACTATAACCTCGTCGCCGGCATCAAGGCAGGACATGAAAGTAATTGATATCGCTTCAGATCCGCCGGTAGTAACAATAATATCATCGGTAGTAATGTTATAACCTGCTTTGTTATAATACTTAGCCAATTGTTTACGGTAGGATAGGGTGCCCTCTGATGCTGTATAGGCCCAAACTTTAAAGTCGATATTTTTAACAGCCTCGATCATTCCCGCAGGGGTTTCAATATCAGGCTGGCCTATGTTAAGGTGATATACGGTTTTGCCTTGCAGTTTAGCTTTGTCGGCAAAGGGTGTTAGTTTACGGATAGGTGAAGCGGGCATTCGCTGCCCCTTGCGGGATATATTTGGCATTTGGCAAAAATAATAAAAAGATGATAATTATGTCGATAGAATTAGTAGAGATATTATAAAAGTTATATAAACAAAAAAGGCCCGAAATATTTCGGGCCTTTTTCAATTTTTTTAGTGACCCTGTCTGCCTGTTGTGGTAGCGCAAGGGTTAACCTAAACAACTACCTGGTACTTGGTGCCGCTTTGGCCGCAGGTGCCGCTACAACTTCGCCAATAATGTTTAGATATTTTTGTGGGGTTTTAGCATTGCTGGTTACCACAATAGTTTTGTTAAATGGTGCTACAACTGCTGCGTTGTAAGTAATGGTGATTTTACCGGTGCCGCCTTTTAAAACTGGGGTTTTAGTATAATCAGCAATAGTACAGCCGCAAGTTGGTTTTACTTCGGTTAAAATAAGTGGCTCCTGGCCTATGTTAGTATAAGTAAAAACAGTTGTTACCGGTTTACCTTGTGGTATGGTACCAAAATCATGTTTTTCTTCGTTGAATTTAAATTCAGCTTTGTTATCGGTTTGGGCTGATGCGTTAAAGGCAAAGCCTAAAACCACTGCACACATTAAAATTAATTTTTTCATAATTAGTTCTTTGAGTATTACAAATATAAAAGGTTTAACGGAAATTTAGTTATATAGTTTCAAATTTACTTTTACCTACCGGAGGTTACAATACAGCATCAAATTTTTTCATGTTGATTATGATGTATTTAAGCGGGGGCAATATATCAAATTATCATAGGTTAACATACAATTACTATCTTGTGTAAAACTAATAGTGTTATGTGGATGTTTTAAAGATGCACATAACAATTACAAATTAGAATTTTATATTTTTACATCCTAAATAAAGATCTATGCCCGAAACTGCAAATCCTGGTACCGGTAACAATATTATTGCTGAGCTAAGTTTTGATGATTTCAAAAGTATTGTAATTAAGGATTACCGTATAGCTTACGAAAGCAGGCAGGCCAGTATTATTGGCCGCCGCGAAGTACTTACGGGCAAGGCGAAGTTTGGCATTTTTGGCGACGGTAAAGAAGTTGCCCAGCTGGCCATGGCCAAAGTTTTCCGCAAGGGCGATTGGCGCGCCGGCTATTACCGCGACCAAACTTTTATGTTTGCTACCGGCATGAGCAACCTTAAGGAGTTTTTTGCACAGCTTTATGCAAACCCTGATATAACAGAAGATCCTGCATCAGGCGGGAGGCAAATGAACTGCCATTACGCTACCCGTTTTATAAACGAGGACGGCAGCTGGAAAAACCAGACAGAAACCATGAACTGTTCGGCTGATATATCAACTACCGGTGGCCACATGCCCCGTTTATTGGGCTTGGCTTACGCATCAAAATTATATAGGCAAAACAGTGAACTTGCACCGCTAACTAATTTTTCTGTTAACGGTAATGAAGTTGCTTTTGGCACCATAGGTAACGGCGCAACATCCGAAGGGTTGTTTTTTGAGGTGTTTAACGCGGCCGGTGTATTGCAGGTGCCTATGGCAATTTCTGTTTGGGACGATGCTTACGCCATATCTGTACCCGCCAGTATCCAAACTACAAAAGAAGATATATCCGAGATATTAAGCGGCTTTCAGCGCGAAACCGGTACAAACGGTTACGAGATATTTAAAGTACGCGGCTGGGATTACGTTGCCCTTTGCGAAACTTACGAACGCGCAATAACCGTTTGTCGCGAAGAGCATGTGCCGGTATTGATACACGTTGTTGAAATGACGCAACCACAAGGGCACTCAACCTCAGGATCGCACGAGCGTTATAAGACAAAGGACCGCCTAACCTGGGAAGGCGATCATGACTGCTTGCTGCAAATGCGCAACTGGATGGTCGAGTCGGCAATTATTACAGAAGATGATATAGCCGCCTTAGAAGATGAGGCGAAAAAATACGTGCGCGAATGCCAGCGCGAAGCCTGGAATATTTTAGGTGATAAAATAAAAATAGAGATAGATGAAGCCGTGCAATTAATAAATGCGCTTACCCATGTATCTGATTTAAAGAACGAACTGGAAGATGTTTCTGCCGAGCTTTTAGCTTGTGTAGATGCGGGTCGCAAAGACGCGGTTTCTGCCATACGCAAAGCATTGCGCTTAACAGTTTTGGAAAATACAGAAGAGAAATACGCGCTTATTGAATGGCTGACCGAAGAAAGCGAAAAGAATAAAGAACGGTTTAACTCAAAGTTATTTACTGGTTCGTCATCATCTCCATTAAATGTTAATGAGGTGCCTGCCTGGTATGAAGAAGATGCGGCGCTTTTAGACGGTCGCGAAATATTAAACGCTTGCTTTGATGCCAATTTTGAACGCGACAGAACTATAGTAGCCTTTGGTGAGGACCTTGGCGCGATAGGGGATGTTAACCAGGGCTTTGCCGGTTTACAAGCCAAATACGGCGATATCAGGATAACTGATACCGGCATTCGCGAATCGAGCATTATAGGTAAAGGTATGGGGCTTGCAATGCGCGGGTTAAAACCAATTGCCGAGATTCAATATGTAGATTACCTGCTATTTGCCATCACTGTATTAAGTGATGACCTGGCAAGTTTAAGCTATCGCACCGCCGGTGGGCAAAAAGCGCCGGTAATTGTGCGTACACGCGGGCATAGATTGAAAGGTATCTGGCATTCGGGATCGCCGCTGGGTATTATATTAAATGCGCTGCGCGGATTGCATATTTGCGTTCCCCGTAACATGACCCAGGCTGCCGGTTTGTACAATACTTTACTGCGCGGCGATGAGCCGGCCTTGGTTATTGAGTGCCTTAATGGTTATCGACTTAAAGAAAAATTACCTGCCAACGTTGGTGAGTTTACCGTGCCATTAGGTAAGGCAGAGATATTGAAAGAAGGTAGTGATATGACCGTAGTTTCTTACGGATCAACCCTTCGTATTGTAATGGAAGCTGCTGTGGAACTGGAAAAGTTGGGCGTAAGCATAGAAGTGATAGATCCGCAAACGCTATATCCGTTTGATATTGATAACGTATGTGGCAACTCATTATATAAAACAAACAAGTTATTAGTAGTTGATGAGGACCTTCCGGGTGCTGCATCGGCTTATATATTGCAAAAAGTGTTGGAGGCCCAGAAAGGGTATTACGCACTCGACTCGCCGCCGCGTACCCTAAGTGCCAAAGAACATCGCCCGCCTTATGGATCAGATGGTGATTATTTTAGCAAGCCATCTGTTGATGACGTTATCGAGGCTGTTTACGGCATGATGAGCGAGAGCAACCCGGGTAAATATCCGGCGATATATTAATTAGTGAATTACAGACTTATTGAATTATTGAATGAGTGAATGTTTAGTTCACTCATTTTTCTTTTTAAATGTTTTTTATTTATGTCTGACAACACATTCTCCACCATATCCACCATCATTAAAAACCGCCGGACCATAAAACCTTTTATCATGAACGGTAGTAAAATACCTGATGAGCAAATAACTGAATTATTAGAACTTGCCGACTGGGCACCAACCCACGGCCTTACAGAACCATGGCGCTTCACAGTATATGCCAACCCATCCCAATTTTGCCATGCCCATGCCGAAATGTATAAGGCAAATACCGATGACGATGGCTTTGCGCAGGGCGTTTATGATAACCTGGCGCAACAAGGGGATAAAGCATCGCATGTAATTATTGCGGTGATGCAGCGGGGTAACCTGCCAAAGATCCCGGCGTTTGAGGAAATGGCAGCGACAGCCTGTGCCGTACAGAATTTATTGCTTGGTGCTACCGCCTTAAATCTGGCTTCGTATTGGGGCACCGGCGGCATGATACTAAAACCTGCCATGAAAGCGTTCTTAAACCTACGCGACGAGGATGAAGTAATGGGCGTGTTGTACTTAGGCTATGCCGATGAGCAGCCAAAAGGTATCCGCGGGGTGCCTTTGGAGCTAAAGGTTAACTGGATTAAGTAGCACAACCATTTTCTTGTTTATTTCGTATAATCAATTAGAACGTAATTTTTGATGTAATTGCTTTGTCAGATTTTAAATATTCGTTAATAAATTATATTAATTGGTAATATTTGCTTATATTTGTCTTAACAATTATACCAACTCACTCCTGATTTTTTAATAAATTATTGACTTAAAACTCAACAAGTATGAGAAAACATTTTTGGTGGATAAGCTGCGTTTCTTTGGTGTTATTTATAAGTGTTATTGGTTTTAAACCGGTTACTGCAACAAGAAACACGATAGCTTACAAAACAACAACAACCCTTACTGCGAAAGAGTTATTTGCACAATACGTTAGTACGGTGTACCAAACAGCACGTTTGCAGGAAACAGGGTTAAATTTCGAGGTGTTTCAAAAAGCTTTAACAGGCTATTTCAATATCAAGTCGGCTAATAAATTGCAAAATGGCTCGGTTATTACCGTGGTGGATTTTACAAAATCAAGCCGCGAAAAACGGATGTGGATAATTGACCTGTTAAACAAACAACTTTTATTAAATACCTGGGTAGCTCACGGACAAGGGAGTGGCGATGATATGGCTACCACCTTCTCTGACAACAACGAGTCGCACCAAAGCAGTTTAGGCTTCTTTTTAGCCGACGACGTTTATGTGGGTAAACATGGTCGTTCGTTACGTTTAGATGGCTTAGATGAGGGCTTTAACACCAGTGCGCGTGCCCGTGGCATAGTTGTACACGCTGCAGATTATGTAAGCGAAAGCAATATAGCCAGGATAGGCCGTTTGGGTCGCAGTTTTGGCTGCCCTGCAGTATCGCCGCAGGTTGTGTCGCAGGTTATTAATACTATAAAAGGTAAAACCGTTTTCTTTATCAACGGCAATAACTCAGGCTATACTTCTAAATATTTAGACGAAAATGTATTGGCGAACTTTACATCGCCTGATGTTACTGCTACAGATTCAGTAAGACTGTAATATAAACTAACTAAAAAAACGCCTCCGAAAAACCTGGGCGTTTTTTGTTATATCCAAGACGGGTGTCATACTGAGCCCCGTCGAAGTATGAGCGAGGACCTTTACGCTCACTCTTCGAGTGCCTCAGAGTGAGAGTCTCTCGCACATTTGTAGTTACTTCACCTGCGCCAAAGCATTATACAACACCGTATCCAACTCATACACATCGGGCCTTATTTGTATAGTACCTGTAGTATCGGCCCAGGCTGTTATATAAGTTATGTACACGGGGATATTTGGTGTTAAGTTTATAGTTGTAGGGTCGGGTTTGTCTGATGCCATATCTTTAACTATCAGGTCAAATTTCTTGCCCTCACCAAATAAATTATGTGCAAGCCCTTGTGGATCGCCTAAACGGACACAACCGTGGCTTATAGCGCGCATTGACCTGTCGAATGCTAATTTAGCAGGCGTATCATGTAAGTAAACACTGCTCTGGTTATTAAACAGGAACTTAATTTTACCCAACGAATTATCGTCGCCCGGTTTTTGTTTAAACTCATAGTCGCCCTTTGCAGCTGTAGCCCAATTGATATCATCCGGGTCAACCAGGTTACCGTTCTTATAAACGTTAATACCTTTATTCTCTAAATAAAATTTGTCTTTAGCAGCTTCCACCATTATTTCTTTAGTTGCAATGCTTTCCGGGATATTCCAAACTGGGTTAACATCAACACTATGAATCTTGCTATTTAACTGCGGGGTTGAGTGTTGATTTGGCTTATCCACTTTATCAGAATCAACGTAATTGGTCAAATCTGTTTTACCGTAGGGGTTACGGCCCTGCCCAACACACACTTTCATATTTAATACAGATTTACCATCTTCCATAACATCCAACCGGAAATCAGGGATATTTACTACCACATACTTTTTTTCCAATGGTTTGTTCTTCCATCGTAAGCGTTCCAAATTGGCTATGATAACCCGTTTAGTTTCTTCGGGCGATGTGCCGGGTACTACAGTACCATCAGCCAACGCTTTTTGTAAGGCTATGTATGACACGTCCTTTGGTTGTATGCTATCCAGGTAGGTTTTTATATCTGTTATCTGGAAAATTCTTTGTGCCGATGTACTATCAGGACGCAAAGTTTTGGTATAGTATCTTGCGTAGATGTTTTTAGGATTAACAACACCATATTGCAACGCGTTACTGTATTTTATTAATGAGTTTGCGGTAAGCAACTCCAACTCGGCAATAGCATGATAAGCCTCGTCAAGTGTCTTGATCTGTTTTTTGTTGTAGAATTTGTTGATGAGCGTTGCTAATTCATCAGCGTTAAACATTTTAGGGTCAAGGCCATGCTCTCCCGCTTTTTGGAAATAGATAGTGGCAAATTTCAGGTCCTTATTAAAAATATGATCCATTACAAATATTGGGTCATAGCCGTTTGCTTCGTAAAACGAGCTGATGGTTTGCGGATAGCTGAGTTTAGATTTTTCCTCTTCTAAAACTTTTTGGAACACTTCGGCGCAGCCTTCGGGCGTTACATCTTTAAAAACCTTATTTTTGGTTTTCAGATACAGGTTTTTACCCATATCAGATCGGCTTTTTTTGCAGCTTTGAAAAACAACCGTAAAGGCAAGCAATAGCATTGCAGTTATTTTGACGAATTTTTTAGTATCAGTTAGCATAAGTTTAAATTAATATATTTTGCTAATAGCAATAGCTATACCACATCTTATAAAGATGCAATAATATGTGGTATTAAATATAAAATATATGGCAGATGATAATAAGCGCGAAGTATGGTTACGCGGCCCGTTGGATGGCGTACCGCCATTAGTGCAACCGGTTGCACATGCTTTATTACAGGCACGCGACGAAGTAAACGGGTTTATGTTTGATTTTCCGGAGATATTATTGTGGGTAAAACCATCAGGACTGGCCTCGCCGGCGTTCCATTTACAGCATTTGGCAGGAGTGCTTGACCGTTTATTTACTTATGCCCGGGGCGAACAATTGACGCAGCATCAGCTTACGAAGTTAGCCATGGAGGGAAAAATGCCCGAAATACCATACAGTGTTAATACTTTACTGGAAATATTTAACCGCCAGGTTGATGATGCTATTAAGCAATTAAGCGAAACGGATGAGCTTACATTAACAGATAAAAGGGGAGTAGGGCGCGCGCAATTACCATCAACCATAATAGGTTTATACACCCATGCTGCCGAGCATATCATGCGGCATGTGGGGCAGTTGCTGGTTACGGCTAAGATGTTGCGAGCGTAGTTTAAAAAAAATGTATGTCATTTGGACCGTGGGGAGAAATCTTATACACCTCGCTATTATCGCTCGTATAAGATTTCTCACTCGTGCTCCGTTTCGAAATGACATTATGGGGTTGCCGTACGGTAATACAGCATCCAGTACCCCGCCGAACTCACCAAACACACGCCACCCAACAGCCACCATAAAGCGCTAAATCCTCCATAATAAATAACGTTGCTGCCCAAAAATGGAGCAATAATTTGCGCGGCCGACCATGACATACTATACAACGCAGCATACTCGCCACGGTTATGTGCCGTTGTGCGGCTTACCCAAAACGAGTTCATGAAAGGCATAGCCAGCATTTCGCTAAAGGTTACTATTATAACTACTATTACAGCCGAAATTACTGTGGCGGGCAAAA
>JACMRC010000502.1 GCA_014376655.1 Mucilaginibacter sp.
AAGTTTTAATTGAAATAAAAATGAAAAAAACCATCATCGCGTTAGCATTTGTTACCGGCATTGGCTTTACAGCAAAGGCACAATACAAAGCAGTTACCAAAACACCGCCCATGGGTTGGATGAGTTGGGTCCCATTTATTGATAAGATAGATGAGAAAAAGATAATGGAGGTTGCCGATGCGATGGTAAAAAGCGGGCTAAGAGATGCCGGTTATAAACTGGTGCAACTGGATGATGGCTGGATGGCCGCTAACCGCGATGCCGAAGGACGGCAATATGCTGATACCACCCGCTTCCCGCATGGCATGAAGTATTTGGCTGATTATGTGCATGCGCGTGGATTAAAGATCGGTATCTATTCATCAAACGGGATGAAAACCTGTGCGGGGTATCCGGGAAGTTATGATCACGAAGAGAAGGATGCCCAAACTTACGCAGCGTGGGGAATTGATTATTTGAAATATGATGCCTGCGGCGAAAAAGAAAAACATACCGACCGCGAATTGCATACCCGCATGAGTAAAGCTTTGCAAGCAACCGGCCGGCCTATTATGTTCGAGATCTGCATATTTTCGAGCGGCACAACACATTTATGGGGTTCAGAAATTGCGGATATGTGGCGCACCGGTGGCGACATCGTAAAATTTATTGAACGCACACCCGAGGTAACTTATAAAAACTGGTACACCAACCTACAGCAAGTTGTTGGCAAGGAAAACAATGCAGGTAATGGCCACTGGAACGACCCAGACAACCTGATTGTAGACTACCCACGCAACAACAAACAAACCTACGAAGAGCAAAAAGCGCAATTTAGTTTATGGGCCATAGTATCTGCCCCCTTGATATTGGGCAATGATGTACGTATTATGTCTGCAGCGACAAAAGATATCCTGTTGAATAAAGAGATCATTGCAGTAGATCAGGACGAAGCAACAAAGCCAGGCACGCGATTATTGACCGATGACAAAAGAGAGATCTGGGTAAAACAATTAAAGGATGGTTCGACGGCAGTTGTTATGTTTAACAAAGAGGCTACAGATGCCACTTTAACGCTGAATTTTAAAGATATCGGCGCAGCCGAAAAAGTTAAGATAAGGGACTTGTGGGCGCATGGTAATAAAGGCACATTTAGCGGCGCTTATACCGCACAAATAGCGCCTCACGGTGTAACCATGATAAAGCTGACGGCAATTAAATAAGGTAAGTGTTAAACTGTTATATTGATATCGACACCACCGTAATTGCGTAGCACGTCTACCGCTTCCTGCATTTCTCGCACCGAGTCGGCATGGGCTTTTAGGATTACTTTATGCTCGCCGGGGGTTATGGGGGTTATAATGATATCTCCATCAGTAAACTCCAGCTCCTGGGCCAGCAGGTATTCTTTCGCGTCTTCTGCGTGGTCCATGTTTTCAAATACGGCGGTTGCTGTGTGTAATTTCATGGTATATTAACAGCACTTTGGTTAAACTGTTTTAGGCTTACTTCACCCCTAACCGCATGGCCAGCTTATCTTTATTTAAGCGCGAAACTTTAACCACATCAGTATTGCTCATTATAGCTACCGACGATTCGCCTTTCCTGAATTTTTTAATGTGATTGATATTTACCAGGTAGGATTGGTGGATGCGCTCGAACAGTTCTGGCGGCATTAACTCCTGCGTGCGGCCCAATGTTCTTGATATCAGGAAGCTTTTTTCGTTATCCAAAATTATAGCGGTGTAGGCACCATCGGCACGGCAATAAATAATATGGTTGGGGTCAATTAAATGATAGCCATCATTAACCGGCATGGCAATTTTTCCCTTGGGGCCATCTTGCAAATAGTTATCAATAAAATTTTTCAGGAGGATATTTTGATCAGCAACCACCTTACTTTTACTCAGCGACCTTTGCACCGCGTCTTTTAGTTCGGCCGGATCAATAGGTTTAAGCAGGTAATCCAACGCACTTACTTTAAAAGCTTTTATCGCAAATTCTGAATAGGCAGACACAAATATAATATGCGGAATAACCGGCTTGGGTAGCGCCTGTATAAAATCAAACCCGTTCATAACCGGCATATCAATATCCAGGAAAATCATATCGGGCATATTGGTTTTAACATGGTCCAATGCATCTGTAGCTCGGGTAAAACATTGTACCACATTTACCTCGGGGCAATAGGTTAACAAATCGTTTTTTAAAGTGATGATGGCGCTATTTTCATCGTCAATTATTATGGCATTTATCATATATCAATATTAAACTTAATAATTACTAAAGTACCGGCGGGCTTGCCATCGGGGCTAAACAGATCGATCGTTTCTAACGATCCTACATGCTCGTTCATTCGGTTATGCATGGTTATCCGTTCTTCCAATAAATTGATGCCTTTCGATTGATGCAGACGACTGCTTTTTTGCTTGTTCACTTCCGCAGCAGCGCGGCCAATGCCATTATCTTCTATTTCGCATACCCCAAAATCGCCATCGCGGTATACTTTGATGCTTACCTCGCCCCCTTGTTCTAACGGCAGCAAGCCATGCACTATAGCATTTTCTACAATAGGCTGCAGTATCAGCGGCGGTACAATTGTTTCCTTTAACTCTTCATCATCGGCAACATCAAACCTGTAGGCAATGCGGCCCTCAAAGCGCATGGCTTCCAGTTCAAGGTATAGTTTGCAGGTCTGTAACTCATCCTGCAAAGTAATTTGATTGCTTTTATTATTAAGCTGGTTGCGGATCAGGATAGAAAAAGTAGTGAGGTAATTAACCGCCTTTTGGTCGTCCTTTTCCTGTATCAATGCTTTTATAGAGTTTAGGCAATTAAATATAAAATGCGGGTTCATCCGGGCGCGTAATGCCATGGCGTGCAGTTCTATTGCCTCGCGCTCAAACTGCAGCTTTTGGGTTTGGGCTTTATGGAAATCCCTTATCCGCGATTTAACAATTACATAAACAATAACTACTATACTTAAAAATACCACCTGGTAAAACCACCATGTTTTCCAGTAAGGCGCTGCTATATTAATTTTTATTTGAGGGATGTGTGTACTCCATTTGCCTGCCGTATTGCTTGCATTAAGCATTAAAGTGTAACTGCCGGGCGGCAGGCTGGTGTATGATGCCTTGTTTGCATTCCCCAGCATTATCCAGTTCTTATCAAGCCCCTTAAGCATGTACCGGTATTGGA
>JACMRC010000503.1 GCA_014376655.1 Mucilaginibacter sp.
ATTATCAACCTGTATGTCATTTAGCTGATCATATCTTGTGCCGCCAATTGCCTTCTGCCAAACGATATCACCCGTTGTATTTATCTTCATCAACATAAAATCAGCATCGCCATGTTTACTTTTTATGGTGCCGTATTTATCGGTAATAGTGCCGCCTAGTACAAAGTTGCCATCTTTTGTTTTGTGCAGGCTTGAGCCAAAATTGTTGTTATAGTTAAAACCGATTGGGCTTCCGATATAATTACTATCCTGATAGCCTTTGTATAACTTATATGGCTTGCTCCATAAAATATTACCTGTCATAGATATCTGTAATGCCCATAACGATGTCATTTCCTCGGGATAATAAGGCAAGTCGCCATCTTTAGAGTTAGTGCCGCCCGTTAATAAAATGCCTCCGTTGTTTTGTGCAGCGCCAGTAATAAAACTGCTTTTGCTTCCACCATAACATTTGCTCCATAGGATATTACCGCTAGCATTGATATTTAATACCCAGGCTTCGCTGGTATCACTCAAATAACTGTCTTGCACATAATGAGAGTTATGGATATGCGCCCCAGTAACATCGCCATCATTAGATTCTGTAGAACCCAGCAACAAGAAAGTGCTATTAGTTAGTGGTACGATTTTTTTTCCTGCATCAGACTCGCTACCGCCGTATACCTTGGTAAACACAATATTGCCAGTGGGGGATAACTTAGTTACAAACAAATTATAATTGGTAAAATCGCTATTATTATTTGCAAAATCTCCGTCATGGCTCTTCGTGCGTCCCGTTATCAAACAACTCCCATCTGGCATAACAGTCATATCGTTGCCAAAATCTTCCACTGCAGATCCATGAATCGACTTGCTCCATACCAGGTTTCCCAAAGCATCAAACTTAACTACGAAAGGCCCATCGATATTGCCACTACCTTGCGAACTTGCCACAAGTATGTTGGTGCCTAAAACCAAACATCCTCCATCGGCAGTATGCTTTATAGCAGTCATGGCATCAAAAAGTCTTTGCCCGCCTGAGGAATCTACATATTTTTCCCAAACCGATAAGCCATCCTTATTAAGCTTTGCGATAAAAGGGTTGCTATTTGGGCTATATGTGTCCGTAGGCTTGTTATTTCTATGCCCTGCAATAAAATACCCTTTACCATCCTGAGTGGTGTCTATAGACAAGCAATCATCGTCATATTGCTGATTGTCATTTAAAGGATTATCAAAATGCCGAAGCCACTTTATACCATTTGTAACACCTGTTGGCTCAGCTTCAGGAAATTCTCTATAAACTGCATATGGGTACTCATTTAGAGATATATAATCTGGATTTGTTGCCACCCCAGGTATCATTTTAGGTGACAATGAGTAGCCAGATACCGTGTCGCCTGCTGCGGGAAAGTGGAGCGTAAGAGCGATGCTATCGTTATTAAAACTTTTTACTGAAGTAAAATTCCATTGAAGTTTACTATTGCTTATAACATTAGGTTCGGGAGATGCTGTAATAAATGTTAATGCAGGATTATAATCAATTGTAACTGTCGCAGGCATTGAATGTAGGGAACCTGTATAATTATAATTTAAGCTATAAGTAAAATTGCCTCCAGAAGGGGGAACCATGGCATTATCGGTAGATTGTATATTGCAATAAATACCTGTTATACTATATGTTTTTATGAGAGGAAAATCAACAATATCTGTAGTGGGAGAAGAGTAAGTTCTCTGAGGAGCAACTAGGCTGAAATCTTGAATAGTTTGGTTATTATCTAATCGGAAAAAGTAACTGCCAGTCTCAAGTACCATGTGATAAAGGCCTGCATTATCTGTAACAGCTGTATCGAATCCACCCTGCTTAAAGGCTGATACAGTCTGACTGCCAAGCACCGAATCTACCCCATCAAAAACGTGGTTGCCATTAACATCATAATAAACCCGGCCGGATATATTTACCGTTTGTGAACTTGCAAAAAAAGAAAGTAAAATAAAAATCAAGGGTAACATTATCTTCATACAAATAAAAGGTTATGTATAAAGATATGTTTTTAAATAGATAAGGATGTTAAGTTTGTATGATGGAATTATTGTTGCAAATATTTCGTCTTAAAAGCCGAAGGGTTTTGCCCTGTACTTTTCTTAAACAGCTTCGTAAAGTGCGATATGCTTTGAAACCCAACGGCATAGCCCGTTTCAGAGATATTTTTATCTTGCAGCAACAAAGTTTTTGCCTGGCTGATGCGGTACTGGTTTACAAATTCTGTAAACGTCATGTTGGTTTGCTTTTTGAAATAACGGCAAAAAGCGGCCGTGCTTAAATGTACCTGTGCGGCAATAAAATTTACATCCGGCGCTTTATCAAAATTGCTGTTAATGTATTCATACACATTCCCCATACGGATCTTATCATTCATAAAAATCTTTACAGATGTATCCATTTCGTTTAACACAATTACTTCGGTTGATGTTGCTAAAAGCTGCAGCACTTCTATTAAAAGCAGCAGTTGGCTAAAGGGATCCATGCGCTGCATCTGCCGTAACTTTTCTACCACTTTTATTTTAGTTTGCCCTGTAAAAGATAGCCCTAAATAAGCTTTGCTAAAAAGCTTTTCAATTGTTTTAAATTCTGGCGTATTGGTAAATGCGGTGCCCAAAAAATCTTCTTTCAATTGTACTACTATCTGCTTGTAATCTACCTGTAAGCCATAATCAAAATTTAGGTGGGGGATGTTGGCACCAATCAACACAAGGTCGCTTTGCAGGTAGCTGGATACATGCTGCCCAACATGCCGTATGCCTGCTGCGGCTTCTACATACACCAACTCAAACTCCGGATGGTAATGCCAGTAAAAATGGTTGCGCAGGCTAGGCGTAAACAGCCTGAAAGATTGCCCTTTATCGGTAACTACTTTTTCCAGTTGAATTTTCATAATGACAATTTTTACTTAATAAAGATAGTTTTTTATGTAAAGAAGCCGCTAAGTTGTCAATGGAGAGCATAAAGTAGTCAGTACAGTTGTTAAGCCGCTTTTAAACTTTATCGACTTTTGTATCACTCACTAACGATAAAACTTGTATCATGCAACAACAAACAATGGCCGCTACAATGGCACCAACGATGGCTCAAAATGATGGGCATAAGGATATTCCGGGTAACCCCAGCACCGCCACCAGCAGTAAAATAAAATTAAGCGACCGCAGTAATAGCGAACCTTTACGTGTATTAACCGAAGCCGATTGGCAGTTTTGGAAACAAAATGGTTACGTAATCATTAAAAATGCAGTGTCAAGAGAACAGGTGAAAAAAACGGCTGATTTTCTTTGGGAATTCGATGAGAAAAACCCTACCGATCCGGAGACATGGTACGCACCCGCACGTGCCGAAATGCAGATGAAAGAACTAACAAACACCGGCATGGTGGAAGTGTACAATCACCAAACTTTATGGGATAACCGCCAGATGCCGAAAGTACACGCCGCCTTCGCAGATATTTGGGGCACCGAAAAATTATGGTGCACCATCGATAGGGCAAACCTAAATTTTCCATTGCGCCCGGGGCACGAGTACAAGGGCTTTATACATTGGGATTACGACCCCGAAACAAAACCGCAGAATGTGCAAGGTGTATTGGCGCTGGCAGACCAGACAGATGAGAACATGGGCGGCTTTCAATGCATACCCGAATTGTTTCGCACCTACGATACGTGGAAGCTTACACAACCCGAAACCCGTGACCATTTTAAGCCCGACACTACTGGTTTTAAGCTGGAAAAAGTTAAGCTGGAAGCTGGCGATTTACTGATTTTCAACAGTGCTGAACCACATGGCATACGGGCTAATAATAGTAAAGATAAAGTGCGCATTGCCCAATATATTTCCATGATGCCAGCAGAGGAAGACAACGAAGCGTTACGCCAATGGAGGATCAATTCCTGGAGAGACAGGATAGCACCAGAAGGATACGCTTTCCCCGGCGACCCACGTAAATGGGAGCAGAAAAAATACGGCACCGCTGAGTTATCGGATTTGGGGAAGAAGATTTTGGGGTTAGAGAAATGGTGAATGGATTAGTTTTAAAGTTGTCATTCGGCAGCTTGTTATGGCCGAATGATAACTTTAAAAAACTGTATCAAAAATTTGTTGAAGAATTTTATTGAAGTGGACTTGCTTTACTATTGAAATTTTAGAGATTACTTCTTCAATTGAATAAGATTGAAGTAATTGGCACTTAACATAAGACTTTTTAGATAGTGGCTTAGTAAGCATGTCATTGTTTAATTCAAAACAAAAGTCATCATTTATAGGATTAGAGGAAATCATTACAGCATAAAATATGTCTTCTGCTTCCAATACATCTGCATTTGAAATTATAAGGGCGGGATGAATTTTAAACTTGCCATTGGGTAATTCATAATTAAGTTCGACAATATCTCGTTGCTGAACTTTCATTATAAATATTTTGCGATGGCTTTATTTTTTCTTTTTACAATCGCTTTCTTTGCTTCTTCGTGTTCTTGCAAAGCGGCAATCATTGCTTTAGGCTTGCCGATAGAAGATACTTTTTTTACAAAATTCATTGAAGAAAGCATAGAAGATAATTCCCGGGCTTTAATAGCTGATTCTACCTTTACTATTAATGTTTTCATTAAATATTTTTATCAAAGTTAAGAATTTAAAGCATCTCTTCGACTGATATCCAACCTTCATTTTGCCTATCAGTTTAAAATTGCAGCACTTATTCCTATCCAGCATTTTCTATTTTTAACAAAATAGTTTACCCTGCTATCTAAACCAATAGATGATGAATGGCCGTAGAAAGTTTATACAACAGGCTGCTATGCTGGCCGGCGCTTTTTACTCTACAAATGTATGCCAGGCTGAATGACTTGAATAAGGTTTGAAGGCTATGGGGGAGATTGCGGCAGGGAAGAAGTGATTGTGATTATAAATTTTATTTTTCGAAGCTTGCTATCATTAGCCCGCATACGCCCCATAATGCATAATAAAAGATGCCATAAAAATATGCTGTAAAAGGGAGTGACACAACGATGACGCCATGAAAAACGTCTGCCGATAACACAAAAAAGCCCCACTTTAAAAAGTGAGGCTCTCATATAAATAACTAACAAAAAAACTAGTAACGATAATGGTCAACCTTAAACGGGCCATCTTTAGGCAAGCCTAAGTAGTCACTTTGCGCAGGCGTTAATACATCTAACACAACACCAATTTTTGCAAGGTGCAAACGGGCTACTTTTTCATCCAAAAACTTTGGTAAAACGTACACTTCGTTGGCGTATTTGCCGGGGTTGCAGTACAATTCAATCTGCGCTAAAGTTTGGTTGGTGAAAGATGCACTCATTACAAATGATGGGTGGCCAGTTGCACAACCTAAATTTACCAAACGGCCTTCTGCTAATATAATCACATCTTTTCCTTCGATGGTATACATATCAACCTGTGGCTTGATGGTATTTTTTGTAGAACCATATTCACTGTTTAACCACGCCATATCTATTTCGATGTCGAAATGGCCGATGTTACAAACAATGGCTTTATCTTTCATCAAACGGAAATGTTTTTCTGTGATCAGATCGCGACAGCCAGAGGCTGTTACTACGATATCAGCTTCTTTAACAGCTTCGATCATCGGCTTAACTTCAAAACCATCCATTGCAGCTTGTAAAGCACAGATAGGATCAATTTCGGTAACGATAACGCGGCAGCCTGCACCTTTTAATGAAGCAGCAGAACCTTTTCCAACATCACCATAACTACCAACAACGGCAACTTTACCAGCCATCATAACATCAGTAGCACGACGGATAGCATCTACCAAACTTTCTTTACAACCATATTTGTTGTCAAATTTAGATTTGGTAACTGAATCGTTTACGTTGATAGCAGGGATAGGCAAAGTGCCTTTTTCCATGCGCTCGTACAAGCGATGTACGCCAGTGGTTGTTTCTTCAGACAAGCCTTTTAAGCCAGCTATTAATTCTGGGTAAGTATCTAATACGATGTTGGTCAAATCACCACCATCATCCAGGATCATGTTCAACGGACGGTCTGCACCACCAAAGAATAATGTTTGTTCGATACACCAATCAGCTTCTTCCTGATTCTGCCCTTTCCATGCAAAAACACCAATGCCTGCAGCAGCGATAGCGGCAGCAGCCTGGTCTTGCGTAGAAAATATATTACAGCTGCTCCATTTAACTTCAGCGCCCAGGGCAATTAAAGTTTCAATTAAAACGGCTGTTTGGATAGTCATGTGTAAGCAACCAGCAATGCGGGCGCCTTTC
>JACMRC010000504.1 GCA_014376655.1 Mucilaginibacter sp.
CTCAGCGCTTTTATCACCGGGCGCGCCAACACGGTAATGGAAGGTTAGTGATGAAAACCCATGGTCGTCCTGGATCTTACCGTTAAAGTAAAAAGCCTGCAGACTAACCGAATCCGGTTTCTCGTCAACACCGATGCTCGGTGCTTCATCGGCAATGGTGTTGATCCGGTATGATGCTGAATCACTTTGCGAAACAACCGAGTTTTGCGGATTTAATTTATAAACAGATGGTTGGCTTACGCGCTCGGTATGCTCAAACAAATCGTTGCTAACCGGGCTAAGTTTGCTTAAGCGGTTATTCATAGCAAACTCCAAATTTGTAGCGTTTTGCGTATGGAACAACCATTTAACCGTTGTCCCTGCCGGGATGGTCAGGTCGCCGGCATTGGCTAAGGTCTCGTTTGTTTTATGCAGGTAAGCCGGGTATTTAAGCTCGACATCAAAATGCAATAACGACGGACGCAGGTTAACCTTGATTTCGTAAGGTTGCGATGTAAATCCGTTACCCACCAGCCTGAACGTGGTGTTTTGCTGGAGGTTGGTAAACAGGTAATGGAACTTGGTAACCGCGTCTTTATCCAGTTTAAAAGTGTTATTGGCAGTCTCCACATAAACATCGGCAGGTAGCTGGTTGCCGGTTAGTTTAAGGTCGAGTTTCAAGTCTTCGCCTTGTACTGCCGAAAGGTTATTATTTAACAGCACAAATTTAAATGGCGCAACCGGCGCAAAGTATTCGTTGTGGCGGATGATCTTTTTTGTGCTTTCGGTTAAAATAGATGGAGCGGCCAAGCCGATAACTATAATTATAGCAATGGGTGTCAAGATCCACTTTAGATACCGGCTGTTGTCTTTTATGTTTATGGCCGATGGGAAACGTACCGGCCTTAAGTTCTCAATTTTTTGGTCGATGCTGGCCTCTATCAAATCGCGGTGGCGCTCATCCTCGCCCGAAAGTTTTTTAAGCTGAAGGGTATTTAGCAGTTTGTCATTAACATCATTAAAATGCTTGCCTATTATTTCGGCGGCTTCATCGTGCGTTAAGGTTTTGCCCAGTTTTAAGTAGGCCATTAACGATGGAACAACCAGCCAGCCTATCAAACCAAGGTTTAACAGGATAAACCCGTAAAACAACACGCCACGGAAGAACGAGTTGAAGTTGCCGAAGTACTCGCTAAGCGTAATTACAACGTAGGCCGAAAACAAACCCGCGCCCAAAAATATCAAGCCCCTTAACAGGTTGTTCAGGTAATACTTCCGGGTGAAAGTATTGATCTTATCGATCAGAACATTATAGTTTTCAGTTGATTGCATATTTGTTACTAAAATAGCGCTATTAAATCTTTAAACTGCAAAAGTTGCGGTAAATTATCTGTTATAAAAATTTCAATGCGGGAAACTAAGATAAGGAAAAATATAAGCGAAGTGATAACATATCACCTTAAGTTGTTTACTTTTAACAAGTAAACAATAACCATGAACCGTTTTATTGCCTTTTCGCTCGCTTTTACTGCCTGCTGTACTGCTGTTTTTGCCCAGCAAGCCACCAAACCCACTATAAAACGCATCCCGCCCGAAGGTGTGCAGGTAACAGATAACGACCGCGACGAATTAGGCGCGAACTTACTGGCATTAGGTAAAGCCATTGATGGTTTAAAACAACGAAAGGATCCATTCATCACCAACCTGCTGCCCGATGTGCAGATCTATTACAAGGCGGTAGACTATGCCATAAAATACCAGGAGTTTTTTTCGCAAAAGGATGTTGCCGCCGGTAAAAAGATCTTACTGGAAGGGTTGGCGCGAGCCAAAGCCCTTGCCGATAAGCAAGCGCCCTGGGCCACGCAAAAAGGGGAAGTTGTAAGAGGATATATTTCAAAGATAGATGGATCGGTACAGCCTTATGGGGTTACGGTGCCGGATAATTATTCTGCGAACGGGAATGCGTTCGACTTGTCGCTATGGTTCCATGGACGTGGCGAGACTCTGGGCGAGGTGAGTTTTATAGCTGGCGGCAAAGGCTTTGCCGGGTCGATGCCTGCCATGAAAAATACCATCATGCTTTATCCTTACGGCCGCTATTGCAACGCGTTTAAATTTGCCGGCGAGGTGGATGTATTGGAAGCGTTGGCCGATGCAAAGAAGAAATATAAGATAAATGAGAACGGCTTGTTCGACCGTGGTTTTTCTATGGGTGGCGCGGCTGCCTGGCACTTCGCGGTACATTACCCGGATATGTGGCTGGCGGCAAACCCCGGCGCGGGCTTTGCGGAAACGGTTGACTTTATGGACAAGTTCGGCCATGAAAAGTTGAACCCAACCTGGTATGAGCGCAAGCTTTGGCATTATTATGATTGTACCGACTACGCCAGCAACCTATCTAACCTACCCTTATATGCCTACAACGGCGATAAGGACCCGCAGCAACAAGCCGCCGATGTAATGGAAATTGCCATGAAAAATGAGGGGCTAAAGCTAAACCGCATTTGGGGTGTAAACATGGGGCATGGCTATACCAAATCGGCGGCTAAAACGGTGGATAGCTTATTGGCGATAGAACAGGCTAAAGGTAAAAACCCTCCGCCTGCTGAAATTCATTTTACTACATATACTTTGAAGTATAATAGTATGTATTGGCTAGAGATAGATGAGATCCTTAACAATATCGAAGAAACAACAAGAATAGATGCGCATATACATGTTGATTCAATAACGATTAAAACAAACGGCGGGAGCGCGTCGGCATTTAGCTTAATATTAAGCAAGATGCCCAAACGGTTTAAAAAAGGAAATAAAGTAATTGTGTCTGTCGATAAGGATGTTTTCGAGGTTAGAATAAAGTCGCCAAATGATACTTTAAAATTTCATACTAATTTAACAAGATGGCTTGAGGGGCCGGCCGGGCCATTATATCTCGGTCGTTTGGTGAAAAAACATAACCTGCAAGGGCCAATAGACGACGCGTTTATGTCGGCATTTATAGTAGTTAAGCCATCGGGAACCAGCAAGAGCGCTTTATTTGATAAATGGAGCAAAAGCGAGATGAACCGCTTTATAGAACAGTGGCGCATGCAGTTTAGGGGCGATGCGATCGTAAAGATGGATACCGAGATAACCGAAGCAGATATGCGGTCAAACCTTATAGCCTTTGGCGATGCCTATAGCAATAAATTTATAGCCAAAATAAACGACAAGCTGCCGCTGAAATTTAACGATACAGCCATAATACTCGCTAAACGCTCAACCTACCCAACAAAAAACTATGGGCTGGCAATGATATATCCCAATCCGCTTAACCAGGAACATTACGTTGTATTGAATAGCGGTTTCACTTTTAGAGAGGACGCTTATCTTAACAACTCAAAACAAATACCTATGTTACCCGATTGGGCAATAATTGATTTGCGTACACCGCCGGACAACGTACACCCCGGAGCGGTTAAAAACGCTGGGTTTTTTGATATGCAATGGAAGCGAAGGGTAATGATTGTAGAGTAGTACCCTACCGACGAAGCGGTGGTTGATTTGAACACCCCGCCGGATTTTGTGCATCCGGGGAAGATAGAGAACGCTGGATTTTTTGATTACCATTGGATATTTAACCGCGTTAGAAAACTAAAAGAGGCGTAGCCTCGGCCAATTTTGTAGCCACGGGTTTCAACCCGTGGTATATGCAATAAGAAAAAAATGAGAACCGTAGGTTCGGCCCATATAATATGCGTCGTGCCTACGGCACTCAATAGGGTTGGTGGCGCTTTACGGCGGGTTGAAACCCGCCGCTACAAAATGTATCGAGCCAATGGCTCTTTTTTGGTAACATTCTGTTTGCATTGGTCCGGCTAAATAAACGCGCGCCGTTTACTCACCCGGTCTGTACTTCGCTCGACCACCCTCTCTTCGCCTTCGGCGGAAAGAGGGATGGGGAAAAAAGAAAACAACCCTCTTTCCGCGCAGCGAAGAGAGGGTCGCGCATGAAGTGCCGCAGGGTGAGTCCTCGCCGCCAAGCTTAAGCATCTCCCTGTTAGTCCGGGATTATAAATTACGAGTGTTCGAAAGATTAAAGAGCCATCGGCTCGACCAATATTGTAGCAACGGGTTTTAACACGTTGGGGAATGTGCCCCTTAATAAAGGAGTGTCGTAGACACGATACATATTATGATGCAG
>JACMRC010000505.1 GCA_014376655.1 Mucilaginibacter sp.
CTTTTTCATTTTTTTAATTTAGTTTTTATTCTGTTTTTAATTGATTACAAATTTATAAAATATAAATAAAACTTACTGTAACAGTTTCGTTTTAAAACTGTAACTGCTGTATGTCCCTGCTGGCTGGTTGTTCTGCTTCTATCCTAACATCCTTGGGCGACACACCATTTTCGTCATAAATAACGATGGTGTTAGCACCCGGCTTTAACCAGCACTCCGGAATATACATTCCGTTTATTTTTATTTTTTCGGGATACAATCCCAAATTATGCCCGTTAACCCATACCGAGCCGTAACTTAAGCTTGTAGTATTAACGCGCCATATAGCATAAGATTGTTTTGACGCAGGAAGGTTTAATGTTGCGCGATAAAAAACAGGGCTGTTATAAGGTGGTTGCTTAACCCAAAGCGACCCGAAGCCTTTCTTTAATGGAACCTGAGCATACTTTTGATTTAAGTTAGACAAATCATTCCAATCCCTTCCATCATTCATATTACCCGATCCGCCCCGCATGCGCCAGTTATTTATTGCTACGATAGGCCCTTTATCTTTTTGCAAATTTACCGGGCCTTCAATGCCTTTAATATCTAAGGTATCAATCACGCCTATTTTAAAAATGAGTTTATTGCGCCCATTGTGTGCTGTAAATACAGATAGGGTATGGTTAGTATTTGCTTTGAGCTTAAGCGTAATTTCCTTCGCGAATATAGCCGCTGTATCTACACGCTGTCCATCTAAAAATACCGCCCCCCTTTCGGCAGTATGGGTAAAACGCAAGGTATAATCTCCCGTCTCCACAACCTTTATATGCGTACGATACCATGCGTCCGCAGATACATCACCATCTGCACCCATCTGAAGTGGGTGCTTACTTTGTAGCCATTTGCTATCATCAAATTTTGGCGATGCCGGTGCAGCTGCACTTTTAACCTGCCACAGCCCGGGAGTAACCGTAACCATCCGTTTCACCATCCTTACCGGTGGGGCTGGTTTCATAACTGACCCAACGGGTTTAAAGATCCAGGTAGGGTAATTTTTATTGGCGAACCATGGTCGTTCAGTAGTCAGGCTTAGCTTATTGTTTTTGCTGATGACGTCAGTCGCATATTCCGGCCCGATGATGAAATTATTTTGTCCGTTCGCTTCGGCAAACCAGGTACGGGGTACCAGTTCGTCGTTTATTACTATAATTTTAACATTGGCAAAGCTGTAAGCCGTGGGCGATGCCGTTACATCGGCATGGAAATTCAATAAGCCATCAACCAGTTTAAAATTAGTCGGTGCTACTTTTACATCGGCCTTAATATTAAAATACAACTGCGCTGTTGTTCCGATAGCGCCATAAACCACCAGGGTTGTGGTATTTCCTTGCGGGATAACAGCGTATATTTTTGTTGGTGCCCAAACTAATTTAACTTGTGGCGTTAATTGGTAATCCTGCACTACAGGCATGATCTCGCCGGCAGCCAGTTTAATTTCTGTTGCTATTTTTACCGGGACGTTAGCAGGGGCAGTGAATTTAAATTTAACGGCAACGCTATCCGCATTATCTAAAAATGAAATAATACCTGCCGGGCTTTTGCGTATTGTTACTTTAATATTGGTATCAGACACCGACAGTTTATTGCTCTGCTCGTCCAAACTATTCGCTAACACACTTTGGAAACTTTGCGCAAACCAATTGGCACGCTTAAAAGCGTAATAGATAGGCCGCAGGTCGCCGGCCTGGCCAACAGCTGCGCCGTAATCGTATGATGCGGCGTTTTCTTTATCATTAAAATACTCAAAGTTGCTACCACCGTGCGCCATATAAACATTGTAGCCATTAGCCCCGTGGGCCAGCATTTTCCAGGTGCGGCGGTCGTACAGGGTTGAATCCAATTCTTGCGGACCGTAATTCAAGAACCATACGCCCCAATACTCCGGGCAAAACCATGGGTTTGGTCGAGCGGGATCATCCAAACTGGTAAAATCGCCCGAAGGGTCATTGCCCGAATGCAATCCACTAAAATAATAGGGTACTTGCAATCCTAAGGCTACCGTTTTATGCTGTAAATGCTTAAAATAATTGTTAGGTGTAACCGTTCCCCAACCTGCGCGGTGCTCGTTTTCTAACTGCACCATAATAACCGCACCGCCATGGTTTATTTGATTTTTGGTAACGATGGGGACCAGCTTATCAAAAAAATGATTAACCGCCGATAAGAATTGCGGGTTATCCTCGCGCACACGCAAACCCGGTTTAAACTTTAACCAAATAGGGTAGCCACCCATGCTCCACTCGCCGCAATTGTATGGGCCTACCCGCACTATGGCATACATGCCCATACTTTTTATCAGCTGCAAATAGGCGTTAAGATCATGGTCGCCTGCGAAATCGAATTGGCCCTCCCTGGGTTCGTGGAAATTCCAGAACGTGTACATTTCAATAGTATTGAAACCGGCGCGTTTTAACCGCAACAAACGGTCTCGCCATAAACCACGCGGCACCCGTGCATACTCCATACTGGCAGATGTAATGAAAGTGCGCTTGCCGTTAATTAAGAAGCCACGGGCATCATAATTAATGAAAGGCTTTGCAACTGTTGCAGCTGGAAAGATATGATCGTTACGGCTTGGTGTACCGGTGCCGGGCTGGGCGTGAGCCCGTATGGCAATGATTAATAATAGCGTTAATAATATACTCCGCATATAAATTCGGGTATAAACAATCCCGTAAGGGCTAAAGGTCGGTAAAAAACAGTTATTTTAAAACCACCGGCCACTTATCAAGCTAACCGGCTTATACACACTTATCACACTATATCACGCGTTTATTACATTATATCACGCGTTTATCACACTATATCACGCGCTTATTACATTATATCACGCGCTATCACAGCTCGGTTTTCGCCATAAATTACTGTAAGTGAACGTATTAAGCAAGAATAGTATGTAATTTGATTTTAACTCCCCAAAAAGGACGTTGGTTTAATAGCCTTGGGCTACTATATATACAAAAGTACAAAAATTTACGGCCAAAAAAAAGGAGACAACCTTTTTCCAAGTGCCTCCTTTTAATATTTAATAGCAGTATTATTTAAATACCGCTCAGTTTCCAACCGTCTCTGTAATCACGTTTAACAAACTGGTTAACCTCGTCCACGTTGGTAACTTTAAGGTTAGCCGCGTCGTAGTTAAGGTTAACGTAACGTGCAGGGAATTGACCACCACGACGTCTTCCGCCGGTAGCAGCAGCGTCAGTAGTAACTTCAGCAGCTTTAGGCACGCTAACACCACGGATAGCTAAGTTACACATTAACATGGCTTCGGTTAACAATGCAGCTTCCTCAAACGGAGAGCTTGTTTTCATGTTACCGTAACCTGCTAAACAAGACTCAACCCATTGTGCATAGTGGTTTTCGTCTTTAACACGCGCAATTGTTTGCGGAACGTTAACTTCATCCATTTTAGATACAGGTAATAAACGAGCGCGTGATGCGTAGCAACCTGCAGTCATTTTACCTTTGGTGCCAATAAACAGCATACCGCCGTCACCTTCACCCCAATGCTCAGACGGATCTAATTCTACAGGGCGCGGAGGGATGATACCACCATCCATCCAATGTACCCTAACAGGTCCGCTGGTTTTTGCAGTTTTAGGGAAAGTCATTACAGTATAGCTTGATGCAGGTCCGGTTTCAATTGTACCGCCAGCGCCAACACTTGTTTGTACTGATGATACATATTGTAAACCCAAAACTTTCATTGGGCCATGCAGGATGTGTGCACCCATATCACCTAATACGCCGGTTCCGTAATCCCACCAGCCTCTCCAGTTAAACGGCAATACTTTTACGCCACCCGGTTGGTCTGTACCAATTGGGTACGGTTTGCTTTTAGCAGGGCCTTGCCACAGATCCCAGTTAAGGGTGCTTGGCGGTGTAGCTGATTGTGTAGGCCATTTTAAACCTTGCGGGGTGTTAGCCTGCCAGGTACCTTGTGGCCATACCGGGCGGTTTGTCCAGCAATAAACTTCGGTAACATCACCAATAACGCCGGCATCATACCATTCCATCATTTGGCGCACACCGTTGCTTGATGATCCCTGGTTACCCATTTGGGTTTGTACTTTATATTTTTTACCCATGTTAGCCATCGTGCGTGCTTCATACACATCATGAGCCATAGGTTTTTGAACATAAACGTGTTTTTTTAACGACATTGCAGCCGTTGCAATTACCGCGTGGGTGTTATCTGGTGTTGCGCAATGCACAGCATCAAAGTTTTTGTGCTCTTTTTCAAACAATTCTCTCCAGTCTACATATTTTTTTGCATCAGGGTACCTGGCAAACATACCTGCGGCGTAATCAGAGTCAACATCGCATAAAAAAGCGGGTTTAGCTTTACCGCTTTTAACAAATTCAGAATTATCACTTTGCCCTTTGCCGCCCAGTCCCACACTAGCATAATACAGGATATCGCTTGGTGCCCTGTAGCCCTTGCCCAAAACAAAGCGCGGTACTATGGTGAAGCCGGCAGCTGCGAGAGCACTTGTTTTCACGAAATCTTTACGTGAAATAGTACTTCCCTTTTCTTCATTCTCTTTCATTTTATTAGTTTTAATAGTTGGTTTTATATTTATTATATATAGTACAGTTAAATACGCTACGTTATTTCAGGCACATATCTGTATTGAAAATTTAATTTAGACCGGCAATGCAGTGCTTAAAATTGGTTATATAATTTACTAACGCTATCAATCGTCAGCTATCAAAGGTTGAAATTAGAAAATTAAAAATTAATAACTGAAAAAAACAGCTGTAAAAAGCGTAACATTTTTAATATATAATTTTGAGGGAAGCAGATACCTATCAAATACGCATATCGCATCATTGTCCACAATGGTTAATAACAATTATCTTATCGCGTCAAAAAACTACGATTTTATATGCTTTGTAATAATTTTTAAGATTTTTTTACTTTTTAACCCATGTCCATCTGCCAAAAACACTCGGTTTAGGCCACAAAAGCACATTAAATCTACTATTTCTGTCGATTATATCATTAAATACCTTATATATTGACCAAAAGATTGTTATATATTACAAAATACATATTACTTTTGCCGTCCATATACAATCATGAGCGAAATATCTTCACAGCTAAAAGTACTTTCCATTGATATTGGCGGCTCGCACATAAAGGCCACGGTGTTAGATAGCAAAGGCGCGTTATTAATGGAATACAGCAAGGTGGAGACCCCACAGCCGGCGAATCCTGATAATGTAGTTAAAGCGATAAAAAAATTAGCCAAATTATTCTCTGGTTATAATAAGATCTCTGTGGGTTTCCCTGGTTACGTGCGCGACAGCATAGTTAAAACCGCCCCCAACCTGGATAACGATGCCTGGAAAAATTTTAATTTGGGCAAAAAGCTCGAAGAAGAATTAGGTTGCCCGGCACGCGTAGTAAATGATGCCGATATGCAGGGCCTGGGCGTGGTGAGTGGCAAAGGGCTGGAGTTAGTACTTACGTTGGGTACGGGTTTTGGCACTGCCGTATTGTTAGACGGTAAATTATTGCCGCATTTAGAGATAGGGCAAAGCCCCATCACCCGCAACAACACTTATGATAATTATATAGGCGACAAAGCTTTTGATGCTGTAGGCAAAAAGAAGTGGAACGAGCGGATGGAGAAGGTTTTAAGAGTTTTAAAAACACTGTTTAATTACGACTACTTATATATAGGCGGCGGCAACGCCCGCGAGCTTACTTTTAAGCTGGATAAAAATGTAAAATTAGTAACCAACCAGGATGGTATAAAAGGTGGTGCAAGGCTATGGGCCGAAGACAAAACACCTACCCCGGTAGTACCATCATCAACAATTAAGTAAATTACAAAACATCATACAAAAAAAGAGGAAATGGATTCAAAAAGTAAAAACATCGAGGAATTAGCAATTGACACAGTAAGGATATTGTCGGCAGATGCCGTACAAAAAGCTAACTCGGGCCACCCGGGTACTGCTATGGCGCTTGCGCCTGTGGGCCATGTACTTTGGAAGGACTTTATCAATTTTAATCCTAAAAACCCTGATTGGGCAAACCGCGACAGGTTTATCCTATCTGCAGGCCACGCTTGTATTTTACAGTACAGCTTTTTGCACCTGTTAGGTTATGATCTTTCTTTAGATGATATTAAAAACTTCCGTCAACTACATAGCAAAACCGCTGGCCACCCTGAATATGGTTTGTGCCCCGGTGTTGACGTTACAACCGGCCCGTTAGGACAGGGTTTTGCAAATGGCGTTGGTTTCGCTATCGGCCAAAAACACTTAGCCGGTTATTATAACAAACCAGGCTTTAACTTATTTGATTACCACATCTATGCTATCTGTAGCGATGGTGATATGATGGAAGGCGTAACATCTGAAGCGGCTTCATTAGCAGGCCACTTAGAGCTGGGTAACATTATTTATTTATATGATGATAACAAGATCTCTATCGAAGGCAGCACTGATATTGCTTTTAATGAAGATGTTGACGCGCGTTTCCGTTCTTATGGCTGGCACGTACAGTCGGTTGATGATGCTAACGATATTAATGCTTTGCATCAATGTTTAGTTAACGCTAAATCAGAAACGCAGAAACCTTCATTAATCCGCGTACGCTCATTAATTGCTTACGGTAGCCCTAACAAATCAGGCACTGCAGGTTCACACGGTTCGCCGCTTGGTGCTGATGAGATCAAATTAGTTAAAGAGTTCTTTGGCTTTGATCCTGAAAAATCATTTAACATACCTGCCGAAGTTGAAAAATACTATGGTGAAATTGGTGCGCGCGGTATTGAAACCGAGAAAAAATGGAACGACCTGTTTGCAAAATATAAAGCTGAATTCCCTGAACTGGCTGCTGAATACGTAGCTGCCGCTAAAGACGAATTGCCTAAAGGCTGGTTAGATAAATTACCGGTATTTAAAGGCTCTGACCCTAAAATGGCAACCCGCCAGGCATCAGGCAAAGTATTAAATATTATTGCTGATAGCTTCCCTCACCTTATTGGTGGTGCGGCAGATTTGGCTCCATCAACAGAAACAAACTTAAAAAAATCAGACTCATTTACATCAGAGAACCGTAACGGGCGTAACTTCCACTTCGGTATCCGCGAGCATGCAATGGGTTCGGCTTTAAATGGTATGGCTTTAACAAAAGGCATTAAGCCTTTTGGTGCAACGTTCCTGATGTTCTCAGAATATATGCGCCCGCCTATCCGCTTGGCTGCCATTATGAAGATAAGCCCGATATTTGTTTATACCCATGATAGTATTGGTTTAGGCGAGGATGGTACAACCCACCAGCCTGTTGAGCAATTGATCTCTTTACGTTCTATCCCTAATATCACAGTTATACGCCCGGCTGATGCAAACGAAACTGCACATGCATGGCGCGTGGCTATCGAGAAAAAAGGTGGCCCAACTGTATTAGTATTTACACGTCAAGGCTTACCTATTCTTGACCAGGACACTTTAGGCAGCGCAAAACAATTAGAGCAAGGTGCTTACATATTATCTGACAGCAAAGGCACACCTGATGTTATCTTGATGGCAACAGGATCTGAAGTTGCATTGATAATGGACGCGAAAGCTAAGTTAGAAGCAGATGGCGTTGCTGTACGTGTGGTAAGCTTCCCATCATGGGAGTTGTTTGAGAAACAAGACGCTGCTTACAAAGAGAAAGTATTCCCTAAAGCGGTTAAAAAACGTTTAGCTGTAGAGATGGCATCGCCGCTTGGCTGGCATAAATATGTTACCGACGAAGGCGACATATTGGCTATGGAAACATTTGGTGAATCGGCACCGGCGGAAGAGTTGTACAAATACTTCGGCTTTACCGTTGATAATGTAGTGGCAAAAGCTAAAGCCTTATTGAAGTAGTGAGTTTTGAGTTATGAGTAGTGAGTTTTTACTTGCCACTCATAACTCACCACTCAAAACTCACAACTATGAATTGGAATAGCGACA